>JAVBYH010000360.1 GCA_030824175.1 Bacteroidota bacterium
TCCCATATTTTACTCTCGTCGGCAGGTCCGAGCAGCCGTCGCCGCAACCGTCACTCCGCATCCGCACTCCCCGACGGCAAAGGCTGCGGTGAGCGAGTGGGTCCGTCGACACGAAGCCTTCCCTCGGCATCGAACGAGATCCTGTCGATGTTCACGACGCGGTCGCTCGACGGCTTCGCCGGATCGGCATGGGTATGGTACACGATGAACAGTTCGCCGTCGTCGGGTGACAACACGAGCGAGTTGTGACCGGGGGCGGAGACGCCGATGTCGAGACGCGACGCAAGGATCGGATTTTCAGGAGCCTTCGTCCACGGGCCGAGCGGATGCTTCGCCGTGGCGTATCCGACGCCGTACGTCGCGTACTCGGTGTGATTCGCCGAGTACGTCATGTAGTACGTGCCGTTGTGCTTCAGCACCGTTGCCCCCTCGTTGCAGCGATTCTCCGCCCACCGCACGCGCTCCCATTCCTGCCCCGCCTCCATCACGAGCACAGGCTCCCCGTCGGGTCCCGATAAGTCCGGCTTCAGCCGCACACCGTAATTGACTCCGAAACTATACCCGTCCTTCTTGCCGTTGCGGCTGAAGTACAGGTACGGCGTGCCGTCGTCGTCCACGAAGATGTGTCCGTCGATCGTCGAGTACCCCGGATCGAACCACGGCCGGTGGAGGTCGGTGTACGGCCCCTCCGGTCTGTCGCTCACCGCGAGCGCCATCTGGAGCCTCCATGGATTCGAGCCGCGCACCATGCCGCTGTACGTCATGTAAAATTTTCCGCGATAGAACTTCACCTCGGGCGCCCAGAGGGCGGCCGACGCCCACCCGCCGGGAGCCATCCGCATCGCCCAGCCGAGCGAATCCCAGTGCACAAGATCGGTCGACGTGTAACAGATGAAGCCTTCGCGCGGCGACGTGGTGCCGAAGAGATAAAACGCGCCCCCGTGCTTCAGCACGAAGGGATCGCCCATGTGTATGGGAGCGTTGCCGACCGGATTCGTGTACATTGTCCGTTCCGTTTGTTGCGTGTGTGTGCAGGATGAAATACTAATGGAGAGGAACAGCACAACCGGGAAGATGACGGTTCGATTCATGTAACACCCTATAGTATTCTATGCGTCTCAATTGACTAACTTACAAGATCCGGCATTAATGTCAAGCCCGGCTGGATCGATGCGACGAAATTGAATATGTCCCTGTAATACCATACATTCAAAAACACATCATTCCTACTGCATACGATGATTCGACCGTTTGAATATATCGTCAGGAACAAGGCCATCACACTCTCCATCACTTCCGGCCTGATCATCCTTTTCGTCGTTGTCGGCGGCGCCGTCTCGCTGCGGAAAATGTACGACGATGAACGCGTGCGTGTGGTACGCGACGCGGACATGGCTGTCGATGCCTGCGTCGACCACACGCTCCAACTCACGAACCAGGTGAGCATCCTCCTGAACAGCGTGCGCATGGTGTACACCGCCACGCGCTCCGCCGCCGCCACAGAACGCTTTGTCAGCGCGTTGAGTTACGACCGCTCGGTGATCAAGGATATTTTTCTTGTCGGCGCGGACGGGGCGTTCATCATCCCCCGCACACAGAACACCGCCGGCCAGATAGTGACCGACCGCGACTATTTCCTCTATCATACGTCGACCGCAGCGGACAGCATCTTCGTGTCCGCCGTCGAACTGGGACGGCTCACGGGCAAATATTATTTCCGCATGAGCAGGCGGATCACGAATCCGGACGGATCCTTCGGCGGTATCGTGCTCGTCACATTGGATCCGCACATGTTCACACGCTACTATCAGGACCTCAAGCTGGGACCGCAGAATGTGGCCGCGCTCATCGGTATCCACGATCGGAGGCTGCGGGCGCGGATTCCCGAACCCGAACCGCACATGTGGTCGATACGCGTCGACGCGCCTCTGTGGACCGACACATCATCGCTTCGCTCCGGTACATATTCGTTCAAAAGCTCGATCGACAGCGTCTACCGGACGCACGTGTACCGGAAGGTGGGTGACCTGCCGCTCGTCATGGTGCTGGGGTTTCTCGAGCAGGATGTTGTCAACCGGACATCCGAACGCCGAATGTGGGTGATCCTCCTCGTATCGATCCTCATCATTTCCATAATCGTCATCACGATCGTCTGGGTAAGGATCATACGGGCGAACGCGCAGCTGACGGAGGACATACTCGAGCGGAAGCGGAACGAAGCAGAGCGTGAACGCCTCGTCGCCGAAATGCAGGCGACGCTGGACAAAGTAAAGCAGCTGGAAGGAATCCTGCCGATCTGCAGTTTCTGCAAGAAGATACGCGACAAACAGGGGGAATGGGTGGTGATGGAAAAATACATCGGCAGTCACTCCGAGGCGATGTTCAGTCACGGCTTCTGCCCGGACTGCGGCAGGGAACATTATCCGGAGTATTTCAAGGACCGCACAACCGAATAACTCCGGCGCCGGCGGGTTGCCCGGCTTGCCTTTCGGCGGACGGTTGTCTATATTTCCGGAAGAGACCCTGCCGCCGCCATCCCGGCTGGGGCAGCGGCAGCCCCGGGGGGCCCATCGCATGTCTCACACCACGCATCAGTCGGCATACAGCAGCCTGGTCGACAGGCTGAACCGGTTTCCTCAAGGCGCCCCGCCCTCTGAGCTGCTGAACCGGATATTGCGCATGCTCTTCTCCGAACAGGAGGCGCAGCTCGTCGCGCTCCTTCCCATCAAACCCTTTACGGCTTCAACGGCAGCGAGAATCTGGAAACGCTCCGAAGCCGAAGCACGCGTCGTGCTCGACGCCCTCGCCGATCGCGGCATCATCATGGACACGGAGGAGAACGGGCACTCCGTATATTCGCTTCCCCCGCCGATGGCGGGCTTCTTCGAATTCTCGCTCATGCGCGTCCGTGAAGACGTCGACCAGAAAGTGCTCTCCGAATTATTCTACCAGTACCTGAACGTCGAGGAAGATTTCATCAAGGCGCTCTTCACGGCAGGCGAGACGCAGCTCGGCCGCGTGTACGTGAACGAACCGGCACTGCCCATGGAACTCACTGTGCATGTGCTGGATTACGAACGCGCCACCGAGGTGATCCGCACGGCGCGGCACCGGGCCGTCGGAACCTGTTATTGCCGTCATAAGATGTCGCATATGGGCCGCGCCTGCGACGCGCCGATGGAGATCTGCATGACGTTCAACAACGCGGCGGAGTCCCTGGGCAAGCACGGCGTCGCCCGGCCGATCGACGCTGTCGAGGCGATGGACCTGCTGCAGTCGGCGTACGACCACAGGCTCGTGCAGTTCGGCGAGAACGTCCGCCAGGATGTGAACTTCATCTGCAACTGCTGCGGGTGCTGCTGCGAGGCGATGCTTGCCGCGAAGCGCTTCGGCATGCTGCATCCCGTGCATACGACGAACTACATCCCTGTCGTCACCGACGCGCTCTGCAACGGCTGCGGGAAGTGCGTCGGGGCGTGCGCCGTGGATGCCATGGCGCTCGTCAGCGCAGGCGATCCCGTGAAGAAGAAGAAAAAGAAGGCGGTGCTCAATGAGGAGCTTTGTCTCGGCTGCGGCGTGTGCGTGCGCACATGCGCGGTGAACGCGCTCCGGCTGACCGAGCGCGCCGAGCGCGTCGTCACGCCCGTGAATTCAGCGCACCGGATCGTGCTGATGGCGATCGAACGCGGTTCGCTCGAGCAGCTCATCTTCGACAACCACGCGCTGTGGAACCATCGCGCAATGGCGGCGATCCTCGGCGTCATCCTGAAGCTGCCGCCGATCAAACAGGCGATGGCCTCGCGCCAGATGAAGTCGCGCTATCTCGAATACCTCATCATGAGAAGGGGGAGGGTAGAATCATGACGACGCATGAGGTACAGACGCATCCGGGGGACGTTCACATCACCGTCTCCGTGCTCCACGACATCTTCTCCGATTTTCATCCGCGCAATTTCTCGATCCGCCTCTGGGACGGCACCACGTGGGATGCCGAAGAGGGACACGTATCGCGCTTCACGATGGTCCTGCGGCATCCCGGCGCCCTGCGCAGGATGCTCATGCATGCGAACCAGCTCACGATCGGCGAGGCGTACGTGTACGACGACTTCGACATCGAGGGAGACATCGAATCGGCGTTCGCAATGACCGACCACCTCCTCCATCTCGACGTCGGCTTCGCGGCAAAGGTGCAGCTCAGCGCGAAACTCCTGAAACTTCCGGCGGACGGGCATGCGCGCCGCGGCAGGCAGGCGGCGCACTTGAAGGGGATTCTCCATTCCAAAGAACGCGACCTCGAGGCTGTGACGTACCACTACAACGTCTCGAACGATTTCTTTTCCGTGTGGCTCGATCCGTGGATGATGTACTCCTGCGCGTATTTCGCGTCGGCTGATGAGGACCTGAATGCGGCCCAGGAACGCAAGCTCGAGTACATCTGCAGGAAGCTCCGCCTGCGCCCCGGCGAGTCGCTGCTCGATATCGGCTGCGGATGGGGCGGTCTCATCCTCTATGCGGCGAAACAGTACGGCGTCAACGCAATCGGCATCACGCTCAGCGAGCCGCAGGCCCGGTTCGCGAACGAACGGATCCGCCGCGAGGGACTCGACGCGCGATGCCGCGCCCTCGTGCGGGACTATCGCGATATCGAGGAGCCGGAGGCGTACGCGAAGATCGTCAGCATCGGCATGGTCGAACACGTAGGCGAGTCGATGCTCGGCGAATATTTCGACAGGGCCTATCAGATGCTCAGACCGGGGGGAGTGTTCCTCAACCACGGTATCGGGAGCGGGTTCAATCATATCCAACCGGCGGTGTCGTTCAGCGACCGCTATATCTTCCCCGACAGCGAGATACTTCCACTCAGCACGACACTGAAGGCGGCCGAGATCGCCGGCTTCGAAGTGCGCGATGTCGAGAACCTGCGCGAACATTACATGCTTACGCTCCGGCACTGGCTGCGCCGGCTCGAGGCGGGCCGCGAACGGGCAGTCGGCTTCACCGATGAGGCGACCTACCGAACCTGGCGGCTCAACCACGCCGGCGCCGCGCTCGGCTTCAGAAACGGAAGGAACTGCCTGTACCAGACGCTCCTCGTCAAACCGCTGAAAGGCGAAAGCCTCCAGCCGCTCACACGCGCCGACTGGTACACATAGCTGTTTGCATTTCAGCGGCAACTTCTCTATTATTTATGGATGAGAACGACACCTGCCACCGACCTCTTCGACGCCGCGATGACACTCGGAACCTCCGAACTCCCCCCGTTTGCACAGGACGAGTTCGAGAACAAGACATTCACGAACATCTCCGCGTGGGGCAGAAGCGCCCGGGGGAAGTCGTTCGTGCACTGCCATTTCACGCAATGCGACCTGTCGAATGCGGACATCACATCCACGCTTTTCGAGGACTGCACGTTCACCGAATGCAACCTCTCGCTCGTCACGGTGAACGATGTGAAAATGCGCGGTGTTCTATTTACCGGGTGCAAGATCCTCGGCATCGTTTTTTCGACGTGCGACATGCTGATCGTCGACATCAATTTTAAAAAATGCGTGCTGCGCAACTGCAATTTTTCGGAGATGAAGCTGCGGAAGATGCAGGCGGCCGAGTGCGAGATCGTGGATTCGGATTTCATCAACGTCGACCTGACCGGGGCCGACTTCAGCGATTCGGCATTCAAAGACACCGAATTCAACAACGCGGACCTGACGCGCGCCTCGTTCATCGACGCGCGTGGGTATGCGATCAATCCGCTCAGCAACAAGATCCGGAAGGCGAAGTTTTCGATGCCCGAGGCGATCTCGCTCGTGGAATATCTCGGCGTCGTCATTAAATGACGTCGGAACGGCAGCAGAAGCGGAACGACACTGTTGTGGACAACAATTCAATGCGGAGACAATCATGCGGCAGCGGCAACTGGGAACACAAGGACTGAATGTTTCCGAACTCGGGCTCGGATGCATGGGCATGTCCGATTTCTACGGCGCAAAGAACGACGCGGAATCGACGTCGACGATCCATTACGCGGTCGACCACGGCGTCACATTCTTCGACACGTCGGATATGTACGGCCCGTTCGTCAACGAGGAGCTTGTCGGGACCGCGCTCCGTCCGCATCGCAAGGCAGTCGTCATCGCGACGAAATTCGGCATCACGCGAACGCTCGAGGATCCCGGCAAACGCGGCATCAACGGACGCCCCGAGTATGTAAAGCAGGCGTGCGAAGCGTCGCTGAAACGCCTGGGCACCGACGTCATCGACATCTACTATCAGCATCGCGTCGATCCCCTGGTCCCCATCGAGGAGACGATCGGCGCGATGAAGCGTCTCGTCGAGGACGGCAAGATCCGGTTCCTCGGCATGTCCGAGGCGGCCCCCGGCACGATACGCAGGGCGCACGCCGTTCATCCGATCTCCGCGCTGCAGACGGAATACTCGCTGTGGAATCGCGATCCGGAAGAGGAACTGCTTCCCACGCTCCGCGAACTCGGCATCGGCTTCGTCGCGTACAGTCCGCTCGGACGCGGATTCCTCACCGGTCAGATCACGTCCATTGACGATCTCGCCCCGAGCGATGTGCGGAGGAATTTCCCGCGCTTTCAGGGCGAGAATTTTACGAAAAATCTCGACCTCGTCGCGCAGATGCGCGTGATGGCGAAGGAAAAGAACTGCACGCCCGCACAGCTCGCACTGGCGTGGCTTCTCGCGCAGGGCGGCGACGTCGTACCGATCCCCGGCACGAAGACGCGCACTCGCCTCGCGGAAAATCTCGGCGCAACGGAGATCATGCTCACGAAGGCCGAACTCGCGGCGATCGACGATATCTCTCCGCGCGGCGCGGCGGCGGGCGACCGCTACCCGGAAGCGGGAATGCAGACGGTGAACCGGTAAGCAGAAAAAAATGCGTGTCGATTTTCCGGTTGCCCGGGCATGGGGGTCTGTCTATATTTAAAATAAAAAAAACATCATGCTTACAGACGACACCATGTACCGCGCACTCGTTGAAAAAAACGCCTCGTACGAGGGGGCATTCATCGCCGCCGTGAAGACGACGGGAATCTTCTGCCGCCCGACGTGCACGGCGCGAAAGCCCAGGAGGGAAAATGTGGAGTTCTTCGGGACTGCTGCGGAAGCGATCGTCCGCGGTTATCGGCCGTGCAAGGTCTGCTCGCCGCTCGAACGGATCGGCGAAACGCCCGCCTACATCGCAGAGATCCTCCGCGAACTCAACGAATCACCGTCGCTCAAATTCAAGGACCACGGACTTCGGTCGCGGGGGATCGATCCGGCGACGATCCGACGATGGTTCAAAAAGCACCACGGCATCACGTTCCATTCGTACCAACGGATGATCAGGATCAACACGGCATTTAAAAAGATCAGGGATGGGGCGACCGTCACGTCCGCCGCATTCGAATCGGGGTACGACTCCCTGAGCGGCTTCACGCAGTCGTTCCGTTCCGCACTCGGGGTGCCTCCATCTGAAAGCCGGCGCACCAACGTCATCGCCATCACGCGCATCGAGACGCCGCTCGGACCGATGCTCGCAGGCGCTGTCGATGCGGGCATCTGCCTGCTCGAGTTTACGGACAGGCGCATGCTCGAAACGCAATTGAAGACGGTGTCGAAGCGTTTCAACGCTCCGATCATCCAGGGGACACACGCGCTGTTCGAAAGCCTCACGCGGCAGCTGAACGAATATTTCAACGGCACCCGGAGGGATTTCACCGTGCCGCTTGCAGCCCCGGGCACGGAGTTCCAGCAGAACGTGTGGAAGGAACTCTGCGGCATCCCGTACGGGACGACCCGGTCGTACAAACAGCAGGCCGAAGCGCTGCGCATGTCCGACGCCGTCCGCGCGGTCGCGAACGCGAACGGCATGAACCGGATCTCCATCCTCATCCCCTGCCACCGCGTCATCGGCTCGGACGGACAACTCACAGGCTACGGCGGCGGGTTGTGGCGGAAACAATGGCTCCTGGACATGGAACGACGCGTGTCCGGCAAACAACCGTAGCATAGGACGTGCAGGCCCGGAATGCATTTCACCATCTTAACGATTGATACATATGATACTGTTCTTCCTCATAGCAATGCTCGTCCTCTCGCTGGGATACACATACATGGGCGCGCGGCTCATTATCCCCGCGCAGTTGCCCTCGCCGTGGAACTGGGTCGCGTGGGCCGCGGTCGTTGTCTTCCTGCTCATTCCCCCGCTGACGATGTATTTTCAGATGAAGCGCGTCGACAATCACTGGGCGACAATATTGATGTGGGCCGGGTATATCAGCATGGGCTTTTTCTCGTTCCTCTTCACCGCCGTCGTTGTGCGCGATCTCGCCGGACTGCTGTTCTTCACGGGCGGTAAAATATTCGGAGACCCGGCGGCAGTGGAAACCGCGTTCGATCCGGAGCGGCGGCTGTTGCTGATGCGCACGCTGTCCATCGGCCTCATCGCGCTCGCCGCGATTATGACCGGCATCGGGTTCTTCGAGGCGAGGAAGGTGCCGGCCGTCATCGAGGTGGACGTGCCGCTGGCGAATCTGCCGCCGGAGTTCGAGGGATTCCGCATCGTCCAGCTTTCGGACATACACGCCGGGCTCACCGTGGGTCACCGTTTCATTCAGTCGGTCGTCGACGAGGTGAACGCACTGAAGCCCGACATGATCGCCTTCACAGGAGATTTCGCGGACGGCTCCGTTGTGCATCTCCACCACATCGTCGAACCGATGAAGACAATGTCGGCGCCGCACGGAAAATTTTTCATCACCGGAAACCACGAATACTATTCGGGAGTGAAGCAGTGGCTCGAGGAGGCGAAGCGGCTGGAATTCACGACGCTCGTGAACGAGCACGCCGTCATCGAACGGAACGGAAAGCGCATCCTTGTCGCGGGCGTCACTGACGTGAGCGGAGGGGCCTTCTCACCCGAACACAGGACGAGTCCGGTGCTGGCCTTAAAGGGGGCGCCGGAGTGCGACATAAAAATTCTCCTCGCCCATCAGCCGCGAAGCCTGTACGAAGCGGCGCCCCTCGGCTTCGACCTTCAGCTCTCGGGACACACGCACGGAGGCCAGTTCATCCCGTGGAATCTCGCCGCCTCGATCGGGCAGCCGTTCCTGTCAGGCCTCAACACGTACGGGAACACGACGATCTATATCAGCCGCGGCACGGGGTATTGGGGACCTCCTGTGCGCCTTGGGTCACGCTCGGAGATCACTGTCCTCAGGCTCACGCGCGGCGTCACGCACTAGAGCGGATCCGATCGTCCGCCGCTCCTCCCTCCGGCACCCGCGGGGAGCGCCGATCGGGGGCCTCTCAGTGGTAGAACGCGTCGTGCACCGCCTGCACCGCCGCAACAGCCTCCTTCTGCTCCACGACGAATGAGATGTTCAGCTCCGACGAACCCTGCGCAATGGCGATGATGTTCACGTGCGCCTGCGCGACGGCGTCGAACGTCTTGCCTGCGATCCCCCACGTGCCGCGCATGCCTTCGCCAACGACGGCAACGATGGACATGGGCTCCTGCACGGCGATGTCGTCGATGATCTTCTTGGCGATGTCGATGGCGAATTCGTTCCGCAGCTCCTTCACCGCGCGGTCGCAGTCCGTCTTCGGCACCACGATGCAGACGTTATGCTCCGAAGAGGCCTGCGAGATCATCATCACGTTCACCCTCATGCGAGCGAGCGACGAGAAGATGCGCGCAGAGATGCCGGGCACGCCGACCATGCCGTTGCCCTCGATGGAAATGATGCTCAGGTTGTCTATCGACGTGACGGTCTTCACGACGCTCGCCGTGGACTGGGTCGCCTTCGAGATAAGCGTGCCGGGCGCGGAGGGATTGAACGTGTTCTTGATGCGTATGGGTATGTTCTTTTCGATCGCCGGCGTCATCGTCTTCGGATGGATCACCTTCGCCCCGAAGTAGCTCATCTCCGCCGCCTCGCGGTACGAGATCTCGGACAACACAGCGGCATTCTTGATGCTGCGGGGATCTGCGCTCATCACGCCGTCCACGTCCGTCCAGATCCAGATCTCGCGAGAGTCGACAGCTGCGCCGACGATCGAGCCCGTGTAGTCGGACCCCGAGCGGCCGATCGTCGTCGTCAATCCGTCCTCGGTGCTCGCGATGAATCCCGTCACCACCGGCACAATATTCTGCGCGACCAACGGCACGAGCAGGTCGGCGATGAGCTTATTCGAATGGGGGAAGTCCACCGCGGCTTCGCCGAAGTGGCTGTCCGTTCGGATGATCGTCCGTGCGTCGATGAAGCGGGACGGCACGCCACTTTCCTCGAGGATCGCGCTGAGCTGATTGCACGAGAGGATCTCGCCGAACGACGCGATGGCGTCGAGCGAGCGGGGACTGAGCTCCTTCAGCAGCGCGACGCCGTGATAGAGGTTCGCGAGTTCGTCGATGAGCGCCTGCTGCTGCTGAAGCAGCCGCGTCAGGCGTGCATCGTCATGTATGAGCGCCCGGGCTATTGCTGTGTGCTTGTCCCGGAGCACCTGGATGTT
Source organism: Bacteroidota bacterium (assembly GCA_030824175.1). GTDB lineage: Bacteria > Bacteroidota > Ignavibacteria > UBA10030 > UBA8401 > CAISDA01. The sequence continues at coordinate 10,519 of JAVBYH010000360.1, forward strand.
CTGCTCGACTGCGTTGTTCTTCCGCTCCACGGCGGACTGCGCGGACGCCAGGAGAATGTTCGTCACGCCGCCCATCGCCGAGGCGACCACCACGGGCCGTTCATGGAGAAACGTCTTCACGATCGAGACGACTTCCTGGAGCCGCAGCACATCGCCGACGGACGTGCCGCCGAATTTCATCGTCAACATAGTGTCAACTCGCTTCTGTCTGTGTCTGAATGTTCATTGGACCGCCGCCCTGATCATAGAATAGAGCAGCTGGTCGTACGTCTTCCCGTCTTTCGTGTATGCCTGCCTGAGCCGCCCTTCGCACACGTATCCGTTCTTCTCGAGCACGCGCGCAGAGGATAGATTGTACTCGAGCACGCCCGCGTAGACGCGGTTGATGTCGAATGTTTGAAAGGCGTACTCGGTCATCGCGCGCACGGCCTCCGTCATGATGCCGCGCCCCCAATACTCCTCGCCGAGCCAGTACCCGATCTCCGCGCTTCGTCTGAGCAGGTCCGTCTGCAGCACGAGGCCGATGTCGCCCACCGCAGCGCCGTCCACGTCGATGGCGAAATTCGTCTTCGACTCCTTCGACAGTTCGATCCACAGCACGGCGTTCTTGAGCGTGTACGGATGGGGAAATGCGTCACGCAGGTTCATCCAGATCATCCTGTTGTTGGCGTTCGCCGCAAGGGACGCCTCATCCCCCTCGCGCCACTGGCGAAGCGTGAAAAGCGAATGTTCGATTGCGAGTCCCGGTCCGGCCACGGTCATATCCTCTGGCAGATGTGGTCGGCCATCTCGCGCGTGCCGACGAGCGTGGTGCCCTCGGTGAAAATGTCTCCCGTGCGCAGGCCCGCGCGCAGCACGTCCTCGATGGCCGTCTCTATCGCGTCGGCTTCCTTCCCGAGTGAGAATGAGAACCGCAGCATCATGGCGACCGACGCGATCGTGGCGATCGGGTTCGCCTTGTTCTGTCCGGCGATGTCGGGCGCGGAGCCGTGCACCGGTTCGTACATCGCAACGGTGCCTCCGACGCTCGCCGAGGCGAGCATGCCGATGGAGCCGGTGAGCATTGCCGCGGCGTCCGAGAGGATGTCGCCGAACATGTTCTCCGTGACGATGACGTCGAATTGTTTCGGGTTGCGGATGAGCTGCATCGCGCAATTGTCGACGTACATGTGCGAGAGCTCGACCTCGGGAAAGTCCTTGGCGATCCCGGTCACGACCGCCCGCCACAGCTGCGAGGTCTCGAGGATGTTCGCCTTGTCCACCGAGCAGACCTTCTTCCGACGCGCGCGCGCGATCTCGAACGCGGACCGCGCGATCCGCCGGATCTCACTTTCGGAATAGATCATCGTATTGAAGCCGACCTTCTCCCCGTCGCGCTCCTCGATGCCGCGCGGCGTGCCGAAATAGAGGCCGCCGGTGAGCTCGCGCACGACGATGAGGTCCACGCCGTCGACGACGTCCTTCTTCAGGGTCGACGCGCCGACGAGGGCCGAATAGATTTTCGCCGGACGGATGTTCGAGTAGAGCCCGAGTTCCTTGCGGAGCCCCAGAAGCGCCTGTTCCGGGCGCAGGTGCTGCGGATTCATGTCCCATTTGGGTCCGCCGACGGCGCCGAGGAGCACGGCGTCGCTCTCGCGGCATTTCGCAAGCGTCTCCCCAGGCAGCGGAATCCCCGCCGTGTCGAGGGCGATGCCGCCCGCGAGCGCCTTCGTGTATTCAAATGTGTGGCCGAATTTTTTGCCGATCTTCTGAAGCACGGACAATCCGGCTGCGACGACTTCTATCCCTATCCCGTCTCCTGGGATCACTGCGATTTTTTTTGTCATGAGTATGTGTGTGTGTCGGAGGATGTTGGGTGAACGATGCTGTGCGCGGCCGGACCGCTGCCGCGGGCAGCGGATGCTGTTATGAGTTCATGATCTCGCTCAGCTCCTTGGAGCG
>JAVBYH010000368.1 GCA_030824175.1 Bacteroidota bacterium
GATCGGCGACTTCCCGCCGCCGTTGAACGACGGGATGGGATTGCCGCCGTCCGTGTGCTTCGCTGCGAGCGGTGTAAAATGAAAATTATTGTCCAGCACCTGCCGCGTTTCATTCCTCAATGCGTCGTCGCCGGGAATGTCGATGATCGACACGGCCCCTTTCATCAGGCCCCCGATGCCGCTTCCCTCGCCGGACGCGGCGAATTCCGATCCTCCATTCGGTCCGCTCCCGTACCCCTTCGCGCTCGTCACGATGAGTTTCCTGCCGTCCGGTGTCACCTTCACCTTCGCAGGGAACCAGCCCGTCGGTATGTGGCCGATGATCTTCCGCGTCCGCACGTCTATCACGCCGACGGCGTTGATGCCCGATTCGGCGACGTACAATCGCCGTCGATCGGGCGACAGGGCGAGTCCGAAGGGAATGATGCCGCGGTACGTCCTCAACCGATCGTCCGGCTTGATGAACACATTCGCCACGAGCGAATCGCTGTGCGTGTCGATCACAGAAATGCAGTCGTTGTTGCCGTTGCTGACGAAGACGAAGTCGTTTGTCGCGACGACTGAATTCGGACTCGATCCGCCGACGGCCGGTATGCCGTCGACAATCTGTCCGACAAGGATGCCTGTCTTGATTTTGGCGGTGACACGCGGATGCTGTTTCTCCCAGAGGTCTATCTTCCATACCGAAAACGATTCGGGAACATTCGCCTCGCCCAATCCGGGCACGTCGACCGAATCGCTGCGATACCCCTCGACCGATTCCTTCGACAGATATGCGGATGTCGGATAGTTCAGCGCAGTACCGGGAAGGTTCTTCGCGTCGACCGAGGGCAGGACCTTGTATTCGTACATCCCCACGTTCGCGACGAAGAGTGATGTCTCGTCGGGCGACAATGTGATGCCGAAGGGATATCTTCCCACCTTTATGCTGCGGACAAGTTTTTTGGCCGCGACATCGACCTCGACAACCCTGAAGTTGATCTGATCGACTGCATAGATCGTGGAGCCGTCACGCGTCATGACGAGGTCGCCGATGTATCCGTGCGCCGGATCGAAACCGGCTTCGCTCGAGGAGCAGTCGATGCCGCCGAGCGGTGCGCCGCTCTGCACATCGAAACAGTAGATCTTGTTTTCCTGCCCGCCCGCCGCGTACACGGTCCTGTTGTCGGGCGACACTGCAAGCCCCATGAACACCGACGCGAGGATGCCCTTGTCGGTTTTACTCCCCGGGGGAATTTGTGTTTCGATCGGATGATCCGACAGCAGATCGCGTATGACCGACAGTGAGATCGGATTCGTTCCGGAGTTTGCCGTGACGGCGATCGTGCCGTCTCCGCTCAAGGCCAGCCCGTAGGGATGCGGAGCCGTCCTGATCGTCCGGCCGCGCGGAGTGATGAGCCTGCCGTTCGGCAGGACGGTTGTTCCGCCGATGGCGATCTTCGCCGGCAGCGATCCCGCGGGCGCCGTGACGATCCATTGGTCGCCGTGCTGCGCGTACGCCGCGCAGTAACACAGTACAAGCAACACACAAATTATTTTCATACGATCACATCCGTCCTTACACTGATGCTGTGTTGTTGTTGACGATCAGTTAAAATGGAAATTTGAATCGAAGGAGCGCCGCAAGTATTTTCGGAACCTCCGTATTGTCCATGAATCCCGTGAACCGCGGCGATCCGGGGCCGTATGCGAAGAGCGGCACCGGTATCGACGTGTGGCCGGTTGTCGTCCACGTCACGTCCGAGGAATCGCCTCGGATGGAATCGGATGTGAGCGAAATTCCTCCGGTCTCATGATCGGCCGTGATGACGACAAGCGTTTCCCCGAATTTTTTGGCGAACGTCATTCCCACGTTCACCGCCGCGTCGAACTGCATGAGCTGCTGAGTCATATAGCCGTAGTCGTTGGCGTGGCCGCCCCAGTCGATCTGGCTCCCTTCAACCACGAGGAAGAAGCCGCTCTCACCGTCATTGAGCAGCTCCAGCGCCTTCGCCGTCATTGTCGCAAGCGACGGGGAAGGCCTCCGCGGCAGACCGCCCTTCGAAAATATTCCCAGCACATTGCCGGATGCGATCCCATGCAGAGCGGCGGAATCGTTCACGACCTGATATCCGATAACCCCGGCTTCCGAGAAAAGGTTTCTTCCGTCGATGCGCTCCCCCCCGCCGCCCTCGGGAAGGAAAAATTCAGCGCCCCCTCCCAGCATCACGTTCACCGAGCTATGTATCAGCTGATCGGCGATGAGTGTCTGCTGTTTTCGCGACGGGACGTTGGCGACAAACGCGGCGGGCGTCGCATCGGTGATCGCCGATGTGACGACGAGGCCTGTCCTCATATTTTTTCCGATCGCGGCATCCATGACAGTCCGGTGTGCGACGGAATCCGGTGACACTCCGACCATACCGTTCCGCGTCTTGTATCCCGCGGAGAGTGCCGTGGCGCCCGCGGCCGAATCTGTGATGTCGGCGTCGGCCGGATACGTTGTGATCAGTCCGGTGACAGGCGCCTGCTGCAGCGCGAGAAATTTTCCGCGGCCGAGATATTTCCTCGCCGTCGATGCGATCTCCCCCAGCCCCATACCGTCGCCGATGAAGAAGATCACGTTGCGGATTTTTTCATCCGGCGCAGGCGGCGCGTAGCGGGCCGGCTCCTGTGCTGTAGTGAGCGTCACGCATATACATGCAAGCAAGATACTGTTTTTTAACATTCGATGTCCGTTATGCATTCGTCGATGATGGCAAGCGCCGTCGTCAATTCCTCTTTCGAAATGATCAGCGGCGGCGTGAGTGTGATGATGTTTCCCATTGTCAGTTTGAAGCTCAGGCCTTTACCGAGCGCGGCGTACATCACCGCCTCCGCCTCCCGGCACGCCCGCGCCATTGTCGCGCGGTCGGTGACGAGTTCGATCCCGAGGAACAGGCCGAGTCCGCGGACGTCGCCGATGAGCCGGTGCCTCTCCTTCATCGCCCCGAGCAGGCGCAGCGCGTGCGCGCCGAGCTCTTCGGCGCGTTCGAGGAGGCGCTCCCTCTCGATGAATTCTATCGTGGCAAGAGCGGCGGCGCATGCGACGGGACTCTTCTCGTGCGTGTAGTGCCCGAGCGAGATGTCTGCGGCGACGTTGAGACCATTGCGCGCGAGCACGGCGGCAATGGGTATGATGCCCCCGCCGAGGCCTTTTCCGACGACGAGCATGTCGGGAACCACGTCGTAATGCTCGCACGTGAACATCCGCCCTGTGCGGCCAAGGGCGTGGGGGATCTCGTCGAGAATCAGCAGCGCGCCATGCCTGTCGCATGCGGCGCGGATCTTCTTCCAGTAGTCCTTCGGCGGAATGTACGGTGTGCTGCGGATCGTCTCCGCGACGACGGCCGCAACGTCCCCCTCTTTCTCCAGCACGTACTCCACGTAGTCGGCACACGCATTGTTGCATGTGCCCCCGCATTTGAAGGGACAATGATGCGGATCGGCCGGCGGCACGTGTTCCGTTCCCGGCATCAGCGGTCCGGCACCGCGTCGAAACGCCGCCTCGCCGCCGATGGAGATCGCATCGAGCGACGCACCGTGAAACGAATCCCACATCGAGATCGTCTTGTATCGTCCCGTCGCCCTGCGCGCAAGCTTGAGCGCAATGCCGATGGCACTCGTTCCGCCTGGCGCAAACAGCACCCTGTCCAGGTCCCCCGGGGCCAACGACGCGAGCTTCTCTGCCAGCCGGATCGCGGGCACGTTCGTGTACCGCCGCGGAGAGAAGGGAAGCTCCCGCAGCTGCGCAACGACGGCGTCGATGACGAATGTGTTCTTATAGCCGACCTGATGCACGTTGTTCCCGTGAAAATCCATGTACCGCCTGCCCTGCATGTCCTCGATGTATATCCCGTCGCAGTCCCTGAGCACGTTCAGGCAGGGAGTCGACATCGCTTGGTGCAGATACGCGCCCTCGTCGCGTTTGAGGAGCGCATACGTCGTCTCGTTCAGGTGCGTGTGCTGCCATTGCGTGCGGGCCTCGGAGCCGTTGACATCCCCTTCAGTTGCGTCGTGTTCAGCCGCCGATGTTGTCATGGGTTATTTCCTGATCGTGTACGTGTCGAAGAGATGCCAGTCCTTGTCGATCGCCTGCAGCGTCAGCGTCCCGCCGTTCACTCCGACGAGGACGAAGTGGTGGTCGCGCCGCACCTTCGCCGTGAACCACGAACGGTTCGGCGAATAATTTTCAAGGCCGCCTCCGCCTCCGCCGGCCGTCACATAGACGACACCGCCCTTTTCAACCGTCCTGTCGGCAAGGATCGGGAACGTGCGTTCGTAATCATGTATGTGCCCGTTGAAGACGATGTCGACCCCGAATTTTTCGTACAGAGGCACGAGCGTCCGCACGTCGGTGTCGCCATACGTCGAGGCGCCGCGCCACGCGTTGCCGTAATCATCCTCGTCGGAATTATACGGGGGATGATGATGCACGGCGAATTTCCATCGGGCCTTCGACGCGGACAGTTCCCTCTCGAGCCACGCGCGCTGCCCGCTTCCCGGCGCCAGGTCCTTGTTGTCGTCGATGATGAAGATCTGCGCGCTGCCGTAGCGGAACGTGTAGTAATCCTCGGGCGCGGGATTCGCCATATACTGATAATAGTGCTCGTGGTTGTTCTCATGGTTTCCGATCGCCGCATACATCGGTATCCTGCTCATGAGCACGTGCCCGGGCTTCAGGAATTCGTCCAACCATTCTTTTTTATTGTCGCCATTGCCGACGATGTCGCCGCCGTGGAGGACGAAGTTCGGCCGCTCGTTGAACAGGTACTGGGCGATCGCGCCCCAGACCGGCGGATTGTTCTGCGTATCGGAGACGAACCCGAACGTGTAGGCCGTCGAGTCGTTCACGGCCGTTTTGAACGTGTAGACTGCGCTCGGGAGCACGGTTCCATCCTTCATCACGGACGTGACGCGGTACACATATTCCTGTTCCGGTTTCAGTCCGGTCAGTGTCACCTCGTGCATCGTGCGTACTCCCTCCGGCGCGATCTTCTTCGGCAGCGGCACGGGGACTTTTTCGTCGCGCAGGAACTGCGCCTCGCCATATTCGACGACTGTCGTCGCCTCGTCGGCCGTCTCCCACAGGATCGCAATGCTCGTCTTCGTTGCATACTGCACGTAGGGACCGGCAATAATGGATTGCGCAACGGCTGAAGACGCGAACGCCGCACACATTAATAGAGATAGTATGATTTTCATGGATGCTTTCATTTAAATGGACTGGTCGTTTGTCTGCGTTTTCATTCAACCGGAATCGGTATACCCAATTCGGTGAGGGCGTCCCGAATCGCCGCCAGGAGGGCATGGATGTCGTCGGGAAACAGCCTGCCGATATTGCCGATCCGGAAACAATCGACTTTCGACAGCTTGCCGGGATAGATGACCATGCCGCGGCGGTTCAGGGCTTCGTAAAAGTGCTCGAACACGAAGTGCGGATGCCGCGGATAGTGGAATGACGTGATGATGTATCCCCTGTGTTCGTTTTCAAGGTAGCATTCGAAGCCCAGCTGCTCCATGCCGTAGAGGAGCACCGAGTGATTCTCCGAGTAACGCCGCGCGCGGCCGAGGACGCCGCCTTCATTTTCAAGCTCCAGCAGCGCCTGATAGAAGGCGAGGATCGCATGCGTCGGCGGTGTGAACCTGAACTGCCCCGATTCTTCCAGGCCGATCCACTGCGAGTAGAGGTCGAAGCTGACGCTGCGGGCGATGCCCTGTGCCCGCTCGAGCGCCCGCTTGTTCGCGAGGATGAATGAAAACCCGGGCACGCCCTCGATGCACTTGTTGGCGGATGAGACGAGAAAATCGATGCCTGCGCTGCCAATGTCGATGGGCACCGCGCCGAAGCTGCTCATGGCATCGACGAAATAATTCCGTCCGGCCTTCCTGACGACGGCGCCGATCTCCCCGATCGGATTGATGATGCCCGTCGTGGTCTCGCAGTGCACCACGGCGATCGTGTGGATGTCCTCGTCGTGTGCAAGCATGGCCGCCACCGCTTCAGCCGAGGGGACCCTGTTTTCGTCGTACCGCAATTCGACAGTCTCGATGCCAAGCGCGCGCGCGATCTTCACCATCCGCTCGCCGTACGCGCCGTTGATGACGACGAGGATTTTTTTCCCGGACGGAATCGTCGACGAGATGACGGACTCGATGCCGAATGTGCCGCTGCCCTGCATCAGCACGGCCTCATAGCCCTCCTCCCGGGACACGTATCCGATGGACAGCAGGCGCTCGCGCACTTCCCGCACGATCCGGATGAATTCGCCGTCTCGCGAACCGAGATCGTGCATCATGGCACTCTTCACGGACCCGCTCGTTGTCAGGGGCCCCGGAGTGAACAACAGTTTATCCTTTGGCGTCGTCATGGCCGAACTCCCGCGAATAATTCGGGCAGCATGTGAATGCCGGCGAGGATGTGCGTGTGCGGGAACGGCGTCAGTTCGGATTCCGTGTGCGATCCGTTCGTCACGCCGATCACCCATCCGCACGCGGCCGCGGTTCCTTCCTGCAGATCGGAAGGCGTGTCGCCGACCTTGGCAACGTCGGCCGAATCCGTCACGCCGGTCAATTCCATCACACGGTAGATCATGTCGGCATGGGGACGTCCCTTCGCCACCTCGTCGCTCGTGACCGTCGCGTCGAGAAGATGCGCAGCATCCCACCCGAGCCTCCCGATGATGATGTCCGCCGTCGGACGGCTGAAGCCTGTGTCAAGCGCCACCTTGATCCCCATCGCCTTCAGTTCCGTGAACGTCCGCGTCGTTCCTTCGATCTCGCGGAGCGACGGTTCGGTTTCATAGAATGAGTTCATGCGAATGAGGAATTCCTCGTGGACCTCTACCGCGCGTTCGTCGAGCCGGTTCGGCGCCACGTCGGACCGTCGTTCGATGAGGAGTTTAATCGCAATGGGCTTGGGATATCCCATCACAAGGTTCACGTCGTCGCGCGTCACTTCAACGCCCGCGGCGCGCAGCGTCTCCTGCAGACAGAGGTTGACATAGTCTTCATCGTGGACGGTCGTCCCGGCCATATCGAACACCACAACTTTGGGGAGCTTTGCCATTTGAGTTCTTTCTTCGTGTTTGTTGATAATTGTTATTTAACCAGGATCATTGACCGGACCGCGTGAAATACCGCTGCGCCTCCCGAGACCGGCGCCGCATCGATGCGATAGAAATATACGCCCCCCGGCACACCGGCATGCCATTGGGCCTCGTATGTGCCGGCCTGGCGGACGCCGTTGTACAGTTCCGCAACCTGTCGTCCGATCACGTCGAAGACGCGCATGCGGACGCGGCTCTCGGCCGGCACTGTATATGCAATTCGCGTCGACGGATTGAAAGGATTCGGAAAATTCTGCCGCAAGTCGTACGCTGCCGCCGCACTGTTCAGGCCGATTGCGGATGCCGTCGTCTTGATAACGGTGAACGAATCGATCACGGCGCCTGCAGTATTGCGTGCGACAACCGTCATAACGCCTCCGGCAGTCCGCACCCTTGTGTAGTGATGCTCCGATTTCGACACGAGGATCTGCGGCACGTTCCGCGCGATCGCATCGAGACCGCCGCCTCCGCCTCCGGTGATCACATAATGGACTCGTCCGAGGATGCCGTGCTCGTACGCGTGCGTGTGCCCGTTGAAGACGATGTCCACGCCGTACCGCTCGAGCAGCGGGACGAGATGCGCCCTCACGTTCGCTTCGCCTGCCCATTCGGGCCACGCCTCGCAGTACGGCGGATGATGGAAATACACGATCGTCCACCGGCACTGCTTCCGCTCCGGTCCAGCCAATATTCCCTCGAGCCATCGATACTGTTCCGACGAGGGGGAGAAATCGATGTTCGTGTCCATGCTTATCGCATAGACCGAACCGATGCGGTACGAATAGTACCGCTCCGTCGAGAGGGGGTTGTTGTGCGGCAGATCGAACTCCCGAAGGTACGTCTCGGCATTGTCGAAATACGTGTCGTGGTTGCCGATGCACGGATACGCCGGGATCTTCGAGAGGATATTTTTATAGGGAGCGTAATAGATGATGTCGTATTCCGAGCCGTTGGACTGGCTCACGTCGCCGACGTGGATGCCGAAGTCGACGGTCTCTTTTTCCATCAGTGCGGCGACGGCATACTGGGTCGGAGTATTCACACCGCTGTCTCCCCAGACGATGAAACTGACGCTGTCGGCGCCTGCAGGCCTGATCGTTGAAAACGAAAGGACGTCTGTTTTCGCGCTTCCGTCGTTGAACACTTTATAATAGTATCGTGTCGACGGCTCGAGTCCCTCGAGGACCGCCGCATGCTGAAAGGTTGCCGCCGTGTCTGTCCACGACCGTCCGAGCGCCGGTGTCGTTCCGTAGTCGACACGACCGACCGTGCGCGTGCCGGATCTCCAGGCGATCGTCATGCCCGTCTCCGACGCGCCCAGAAGATTCGGGTACCGTTCGGATGTCGCGGTTTCCGGTTTTGCATACACGGTCCTGGCCTCGTCCACGCGCACGGAATCGAAGGCCGCCCCGTCGTTCGCGTAGCACATGAAGCCGATTGCGCCTTCCGAAAATTGCGTGTCCGTTACGCTGCCCCATTCCACGCCGTTCACATACACGGTGATCTTGTCGCCACGCACGTCTGCCGTCAGCGAGAACCAACCCGCGGGTATCGCCGTTTTGGGGTACCATGGCTTCAGCGTCGTGAAGGTCCCGTTCACGCGCTTCTGCAGGAGCTGGAACGGCCCCTTGTTGTTGACGTCCTGCACCATGATGAACCGGTAATAGTTCAACGGATCCTGATACCTGAAGAGGATGCCGATCCCGTCGTCGTCCGTTGAGCGGACGAGCGCGTTGAACGAATAGTCGGCCCATTTTTTCCCGCCGGCCCAGATGTGCGTGCCGGTAAAATTCGCGTACTCGTTAGCCGTTGTGTACACATTGGACGCCTGAGTGAGCACGCCTCCCGCCGTCTTCCACACACCCGGCCCCCCGGCTGCGGGCGTGTCGTCCACCACGGACCATCCTGCGCTGTCGTTTGAAAACGATTCGGCATACGGCAGCGCCTGAGCGAACGCGTACTGCATTGCGCAGAACAACACACTCATCACGAGGAAACGATAGAACATTGGATTCTCATTTATCAATTGGAGAGCGTGTAGGGCGAAACGGCGTTTCGCCCCGGTTTAACTATCGTACGATCGTTCACAAGGGCGAAATATCATTTCGCCCTACAGAAAGGATAAAAAGGGGGCAGGGCATTGCGCCCTGCCCCTGTTCTGCACATCGACCCATCCCTACTTCGTCAGCACCATCTTCTTTGTCGCGGAGAACGTTTCGTTGTTCGCACCCGTTGCCGTGAGGCGGTAGAAGTACACGCCCGAGGCTGCCTGCGATGCGCCGCTTGCAGCGTTCCACACGATGCTGTGCGTTCCCGCCGCCGCCTGGCCTTCGAACACCGTGGAGACCTGCTGCCCGAGCACGTTAAAGACGCCCAGCGTCACCCTGCTCGCGAACGGAAGCGAGAAATGGATCGTCGTCGAGGGATTGAACGGATTCGGATACGCATTGCCGAGTTCGAACGCCGCCGGTATCGTCGACTTCACGGCGATCACCGGGAGCGCGACATCCGACCGGCGCAGCGAAGCACCGTTCTTCAGCGTTCCCCAGTTCGCATACTTCGACGCGTCGGCGGTGCTGTCTCCGACGACCGCGTTGAATTTCCAATATCCGCGCAATTCCGTGAACTGCGGATGGGCGTTGATGTTTTCGCTGTTGTATTTCCATGCCTTCAACACCGTCGAATCGAGCGCGGCTCCCCAGATGCGCACCTCGTCGATGTAGCCGGGATATTTATATCCGTCCGAATAATTGCCCGTGCCGTCCTGTCCGACATAGACGTCGAGATCCGTATCGGTGCTCTTCACAGCGGACATGTCCGTGCTTTTCTTCAACACGCCGTCCTGGTATGCGCGCGCGAAATTCGTCGCCCTGTCGACGACGATCGCGATATGATGCCAGACGTCGTCGTTGATGACGCCGATCTCGTCGATGTCGGCGCGGCTTCTCGCTGCTGCGTTCACACCGCCGTCGCCCATGTTCCACTGCCACGTTCCGCCGTTGTCGAGCGCGATCACCCACCCCGCGTTGCCGCCCGAACCCCAATCCTTATTGCCGATGATCGAGGGATCGCCGCTCCACGAGCGCGACGGCTTGACCCATGCTTCGATCGTATAGCTCTTCGTCGAATCGAATTTATACTGCGGCTTCACCGGAATGCGGACAGACATGTTTGCGTCCGTACCATCCATGAAGACGGATGAACCGCCCTTGCCCGTGCCCGCATCCGAGGAGACATCCACAAAGCCGAGGGTGAACGCCGTGACGCTGTCGACCCAATGGTTCCAGACTTGGATCTTCGAGATCTCGATCATGTTCGGATGACCGGCCGCGGTCTGCGCGCCGATAAGGAAGCTGCCGGTTTTTCCCGCACTCGCAGGAAGGAGTGAGAAGCGGCCGCCCGCACGAATTGAATCCTGGAGGATCTTCGCTCCGTCGAGGTAGTATGTCGCGATCCTGCCGCCTTCGACGGACATGATCACGCGATGCCATTTGGCGCCGGCAACGACGGCGATTTTCGAGTAGCCAAGAGTATCGATGCCCGCTTTGCCGTCGACAGTCACCGCAAGTTCGGACGCGGTCTTGTTCGTCGTGTCCGTCTGTATGAGGTCGTAGGCCTGTGCAAGATCGGGAAGTTTGAAGTCGATCATTGCCGACCAGCGGTTCGTCGTTCCGGTTGTCGTCAGCCCGTTCGCGGGGATGTCGTGGTTCACCTGGAACGACTGTCCCGATTTCAACTGGACAGCCTTGTACCCGGCCTTCGGGCCGGCGACGAGCGTCGTCGTTCCCCCGCCTCTCAGCACGAGGTTTCCGCTGCCGATCGACGGCGCGAGTGGATTGGTGACGTTCGTCATATCGTAGACGAGGATAGCGTCTTTCGTCTGAACGACCGATCCGTACCCGCCCAGCGACGCGACCTGGCTCGCGGACATCGTCGTGTCGTAGAGCGCCACTTCGGCGATGTCGATCTCCCCGTTTTCGCCGTCTTCATCGGCGAACAACAGCAGTTCGTCGAGGCCGTTCGCGGATTCAAGCGCCTGATTCCCGTCGGCCGTCAGCGGGCTGCCCTTGTGGAGAAGCTGGCCGTCGAGATACGTGTTGAATTCGACGCCGAGGTTCGCGACGACAACGAGGCGGTACCACCTGCCGACCATGACGGAGTCGAACGAATATCCCGGCGTGCCGCGGCCGATGTTGTGACCGCGGGTGCTTGAAGACGAACGGATGAAGAGTTCCCCGTCGCTCGTGTTCGTCGGGTCCGTCTGATAGAAGCAGCGCCACGGTCCGCGGCTGTTGATGCGGAAGTCGTACACCATCGTGTAGCGGTTCACCATCTTCAGCGTATCGCTTGTGCCGTTCGGCTTCAGCCCCGGCGTGCAGCGCAAGAAGGCGTAGCGCGGAAGGCGGATCGCCTTGTTCGTCGCAGTGGGCCCGTCGATCGATGTTATGGCTTCGGTGGCAAGCGCACCCGCATCCTTCACGAGAGTGTTGCCGACCGTCGCGGTGAACGGCGATGCCGTATTGTCGAACGTCCACTGTCCCTTCAAATTCTTCGTCGGAAGCGCGGACGGCAGTGTCTGGGCCAATGCGACCGATGTGCACATCGTCGCCCCCAGCACCCATGTAAGCAATTTCTTCATTCTACCTTCTCCTTGGTTGTTCATTGTGAATGATACTGCGTTTGTGTTCAGTTAAATCCGAATAGTATCTTCAGCCTCGGCAGTTCCTGCTGCCACTCCATCCCGACGAGCGGCAGCGGAGCCACATCCGTTCCGCCGCGTGCGATCGACACGAACACGCCGCGCGATTTCAGCGGCTCGCTCACACGCATCGTGTCGACGACCGCCTTGTTCACGCTCACCAGGCTCGACTGCATGAGCGATTCGATCGTGTGAACGAGACGCTCCATGTCGCTTCTCCTGAGCCCCTGTCGTCCGCTCCACGACGTATCACCACCGTCGCCGGCGGCACGCTTCCTGTATTCCTCGTAGAGCCACTTGTCGCTCCACATGCGAAGCCTGTCCTTCACACCCGGATCGGCGTCGTACCCGCGCTCCATGCCGCGCTGTTTCAAATAGTCATCCCGCACCGCGGCGCCCGTGTATGCAACGAAGCCCGCATAGGGCTGCCGGTACTCACTCATGATCTTCCGCAGCGGAAGAACACGGGCCATCGATTCGATCGAATGTCTCGCGTCGGTTGTCGTAACCATCGTTCGGGACCGTTCGGACATGTACCGGCGCAGTTTCGGC
>JAVBYH010000328.1 GCA_030824175.1 Bacteroidota bacterium
ACAATAAAAAATACCTGCTCGAAGGCCGCATCGCAAAACGGATGCAGCATCTGAAGATGGCGAACTTCGCCGATTATCTGACGCTCATCAAGTTCGGGGCGGGCCGCGCGCAGGAATACAGGTTCCTCTACGAGGCGATCACGATCAACGAGACCTTTTTCTTCCGCAACGAGGCGCAGCTCGCGGTGATGGACGAGACGCTCGTCCCGCAGTTCGTCAAGTCGAAGGGGGGGGCGAAGGCGAAGCTCCGCATCTGGAGCGCGGCATCCTCGAGCGGCGAGGAGGCGCACACGATCGCCATCATGTACCTCGAAAAATGGAAGAACCGCTACCCGAACCTCGAGCTCGAGATCATCGGTACGGACATCAGCCCCCATGTGCTCGACACCGCGAAGAAGGGCATCTACCGTCAGTACTCGGTGCGCAACATGGCGCCGGAGATCATGAAGAAATACTTCCAGGTGAACGGGGGCGAGTTTACCCTCCGGGAGGAGGTCCGCAACCTGGTCCGGTTCGATCAGCTCAATCTCTACGACGACATGAAAATGCGGCAGATGATGAACTTCGATATCATCTTCTGCGCGAACGTGCTCATCTATTTCGACATGAACTCGAAGATCAAGGTCGTCTCGCAGCTCTACAACAGCCTCGTGCGCGACGGGACGCTCTTCATCGGCTATGCGGAGTCGCTCCACGGCATCTCGAAGGCCTTTAAGGTTATTCATTTCCCCAAAACGATCGCGTACAAGAAGGAGTAAGTAATGGCAAAGCATATTCTCGTGGCAGACGATTCGGCCACCATTCGAAAATTTGTCTCCACTTCTCTTTCTATGCTCGGGTATATCGTAACGATCGCCCAGGATGGAATGGACGCGCTTGAAAAACTGGCCGGGCAGCAGGTCGACCTCGTTATCACCGATCTGAACATGCCGAACGTGGACGGATTTGAATTCATCAAGAGCCTCCGGGAACTTGACGCGTACAAGACGATACCGATCATCATCCTCTCGTCGCTGTCGAGTCCCGAAGACGTCACCCGCGGCATGTCCCTCGGGGCCAATTCGTACGTGAATAAGCCGTTCGATCCGAAACGGATACAGTACGAAGTCGCAAAATATTTAAATTGATTATTTTCTCCATCCGTGAAAGGAGTTCCGCGTCATGAAATTCTTAGTTGTCGACGATTCACCCACAATGCGCCGCATTGTGAATAATTCCCTCAAGGGCCTCGGCTACACCGACGTCATCGAGGCCGAGGACGGCAAGGATGCGCTTGCAAAGATCGAAGGGATCGATTTCATCATTACCGACTGGAACATGCCGGTGATGACGGGATTGGAATTCACGAAGGCCGTCCGCGCCGACGACAAATACAAGCACCTCCCGATCCTCATGGTCACCACACGCGGCGTGAAGGACGATATCGTCGAGGCACTGACCGCGCGCGTGAATAATTACGTCGTGAAGCCTTTCACACCCCAGGTGCTGAAGGAAAAGATCGATACCATCATTAAATCCATTTCAGCCTAAGAAGGACGATCACCATGGACAACAAAGAATTTTCGACCGTCTTAACACGGATGGATGAACTCAAGGCGCTCTTCTCGTTCGGACAGCGGATGATGCCGATCGCGAAGGCGTTGTTCGACTTCCTCCAGGAAATCGTGCCCCTCCTGGAAAGCATCAACGTCTCCATCCAGGAGAGCAATTCAAAGATACCCACGGCCGCCCGCAAGCTCGACAGCGTGACGCAGGCCACCGAACTCGCCACGACCGAGATCCTCGACCTCGTGGACAAGATCGCCCTGCAGCTGAACGACATCAGGACCACCGTCGGCGAGATGCGCACGGAAGGCGGCGGGGAAAAGTTCGAGCCCTCCTTCAAGTCCATCGAGACGACGCTCGAGAACATCGAAATGAACACGAGCTCCATCATGATGTCGCTCCAGGTGCAGGACATCACGAGCCAGCAGATCGCCGCGGTCAACCATCTCATGGCCTCCGTCCAGGGACGCCTCGGCTCGCTCGTCGACGATTTCGGCCGGGCCAACTTCGACGACATGAAGAGCACGAACGTCGAATTCCCGTCCGATGTCACGTTCGATGCGAACGCCATCTACAGCAAGGCGACAGACAGGCAGGAACTTGCCAACGATGTGGTCAACAAGCTCATCCCTGATGCGAATGCGTTCTCGTCACAGGCTGATATCGACGCGCTGTTCGCGTCACCTAAATAATTGCATCGGCAGCATACTCATTGTTCTTCTGAACACAGACCAAATGACACCAATGTCACATCCCATCTTCGATCCAGACATGAAAGAAATCCTCGACAGCTTCCTCGTCGAGACGAAAGAAATTCTCGAGAAGCTCGACCAGGACCTGCTCCAGATCGAGCAGTCGCCGGATGACAAGGAGCTCATCAACACCGTCTTCCGCGCCTTCCATACTGTGAAGGGGACCTCGGGTTTCCTCGGGTTCGACCAGATGATGGAGATCACGCACAAGTGTGAGGATGTCCTGAACAAGATCCGCAAGGGCGAGCTGCAGATCACCTCGCCGCTCATGGATGTCATCTTCGCGTCGTACGACATCATGAAGGAGCTCATCGCGCGACTCGACAACGGGAGCATGGAGCCGGTTGAAATGGACGACACGCTCGCGAGACTGCTCGTGATCGCCGAGGGCGACGGAACGGCCCCCGCGCCGCGCGCGCAGGAGAACCACGACGACCTTCCGCCCGAGATTGCCGCTCAGATCGCGGAACTCATGCGGCAGGACGCACCGCAGCCGGCCGCACAAGCCTCGCGGCCCGTCCTCGACGCGGGAGAAGACCGCGACGAGGAAGCGGGCGCCACCGACGAGCTGTCGGAGCAGACGGCCGAGGACCGTGCCGTGGAAGAGCTCGCGGCCGCACCCCAGGGACCCCAGAAACAGAAGGCCGCCGCGGTCCGCACGACGGAGAAGGCAGCCGACAACAACATCCGCGTCGACGTGCAGCGCCTCGACAATCTCATGAACCTTGTCGGCGAACTTGTGCTCGGACGCAACCGGCTCAGCCAGATCACCAACCAGTACGCCCAGGAGAACGAAGGCTCCATCGTTGCGAAGGACCTGTCGGAAACGAATTCGCAGATCGACTTCATCACTACCGAGCTCCAGACCGCCATCATGAAGACGCGCATGGTGCCGATCGGCAAGGTGTTCAACAAGTTCCCGCGCGTCGTGCGCGACCTGGCCAAAGAAACGGAAAAGGAAATCGACCTCGAGATCATCGGCGAAGAGACCGAACTCGACAAATCCATCATCGACGAGATCAACGATCCGCTCGTTCATCTCGTGCGGAATGCCGCCGACCATGGCGTCGAAAAGCCCGAGGCGCGCCGCGCAAAGGGCAAGGATGGGCGGGGCAAGATCGTCCTGAAAGCGGAAAACGAAGGCAACACGATCGTCATCAGCATCCGCGACGACGGCAACGGCATGAATCCCGAGATCCTCAAGGCGAAAGCCGTCGAAAAAGGCGTCATCACCGAGGCGGAGGCCAAGGAGATGACCCGCCATGACGCGCTCAACCTCATCTTCGCCCCGGGTTTCAGCACGGCTGCGAAGGTCACGAACGTCTCGGGCCGCGGCGTTGGCATGGACGTCGTGAAGACGAACGTGCAGAAACTGAAAGGCGTCATCGAGATCGAATCCGAACTCGGCAAGGGCAGCACCATCACAATCAAGCTGCCGCTCACCCTGGCTATCATTCAGGGCCTCCTGGTAACGGTGCGCGACAATACCTTCGCCGTCCCGCTGAGCTCCGTGCTCGAGGTCGTGCGCATTCGAAAGAACGAAATCTATACCATGAGCGGAAATGAAGTGATCCGCCTCCGCGACAAGGTGCTGCCCCTGGCGCGCCTGGACAACCTCCTCGTCGTCAACGGCGACACGATCGACGACAGGGAATGGATGTACGTGGTCGTCATCGCACTCGCGGAAAAAAATCTCGGGCTCGTCGTGGACTCGCTCCTGGGACAGAAGGAAGTCGTCATCAAATCGCTCGGAGAATATTTCAGCAAGAGCCGCGGCATCGCCGGATCGACCATTCTCGGCGACGGCCGCGTCATCATGATCGTCGATGTGAATGAATTGTTCAACCTGGCGCATGCCATTTAACCCATTGCAGGAATCTTAATGCCCCCCATTGTCAATGTCCTGATCGTCGACGATTCCGCCTTCATGCGAAAATCCCTTTCGATCATGCTCGAGTCCGACCCGGGCATCAAGATCATCGGGACCGCACGCGACGGCCTCGAAGGGTACGAGAAGGCGAAGTCGCTCCGACCCGACATCATTACGATGGACGTGGAAATGCCGCGCATGGACGGACTCACGGCGCTGCAGAAAATCATGAAGGATTGCCCGACCCCGGTCGTGATGGTCAGTTCCATCACCACCGAAGGCGCCGAGGCGACGCTCAAGGCGATGGACCTCGGTGCGGTCGACTTCATCCCCAAGCAGATGTCGTACGTGAGCCTCGACATCGTCAAGATCAAACAGGATCTCGTCGATAAGATCAAAGCCATTGCGCGCAGCCGGTCGCTTTCGCAGCGCCTGGCGAGCATCCGCGGCGTCGCCCAGCGCCTCCAGACGCAGGCCGGTCCCGGGGCACCGCAGGGCGGCGTCTCGAGACCGTTGCAGGAAAACGTGTTCAAGCCGTCCGTCGTCGACTTCCATGTCGTCACGCTCGGCATTTCAACGGGCGGTCCGTTCTCGCTGCAGAAGATCATCCCGATGCTCCCCAAGGAGTTTCCGCTGCCGATCCTCATCGTGCAGCATATGCCCCCTAAATTCACGAAGTCGCTCTCCGACCGCTTGAACGGCATGAGCCAGATCACGGTGAAGGAGGCCGAGCACGGCGAGCCGATCAGGGGCGGCACCGTCTACATCGCACAGGGCGGCTTCCACATGAAGGCGGTGAAGATCGGGCTCTCCACGCCGACGATCTCGATCTCCGAACAGCCGTCCACGACGCTCCATCGCCCGAGCGTGGATGTGATGATGGAGTCGGCCGTTCAGGCCTACGGCCGGAACGTCCTCGGCGTCATCATGACGGGCATGGGGCACGACGGTCTCGAGGGACTCAAGCTCGTGAAGGCCAGGAACGGGTACTGCCTTGCGCAGAATGAAGACACGTGCGTCGTCTATGGCATGCCGAAATCCGCCGTCGATGCCGGCCTTGCCGACGCCATCGTGCCGCTGGAACAAATTCCCGACACGATGGTGAAGCTGGTGATGAGGAAATGACCCGCTCGCATGCTCACTTGGAGAATACAATCATGAAGCCACATACGCTGCCTTCGCGACCTGCCGTCCAAGCCTCGAAATCGGACTACTGTCCGGAATGCCGCCATCGCATGGACGATTACAGTCACTCGCACTACCCGGATTGCCGGTATTTTTGGATAGAGACGGAGCGTGATGAGGACATCGATAGTCACATCATGATGATGAAGGGCGGAGTACGGGAGTACGTATGAAGGGACGATGTGTTGTAGTACTGATGCTTGCTGTTGTCTGTGCGCAGGCCGGCCGCAGTCAGGAACAAAGGAAATTCGCCGGCATCACGGCGGAGGCGGCGGACTCGATCGGTTCATCGGGCACGACAAAGGGAGTGCAGCTCAAGGCCGCTCCGCGCGGCGTAAAGAAGCTTCGGATCGCCTCGCCGTCTGTCCGCAGGGGTGGAACCGCCTGGACGAATTTTGCCGCAGTTCATGATGCCGCAGTGGCACCCCGGATATCGGCGTCGTGCCCTCGTCCGTCCGGAATAGACGAATGTACAGAGATGATAAACAAAACATATTTCATTCATGTATAACGGTAAAGTATTCGCGGTATTTGACGATGATAAGGATGATATCGGAGCATTTTTCACTCCCCTTTACTTACCTACACTGTCACCATTCAAGGACCAGGTTATGACACTCTCCGCGACTCGTTCATTCTCATGTGCAGCATGTGTTTTCGGGATGCTGCTTCTGTTCGTCACTTCATCGTTCGCACAAAAAGCGTCGCTCGGGCAGCAGGTTGCCGTGATGAAGACAATGAAAGCAGACCTGAAGACGATCGGCGTCATCTCCAGCAACATCTCCGATAAATTGACGCAGGATCTGACGCGCGCCGGCGTGTCCCAGGGCATCACCGTTGTCATCGCAAAGGTGAAGGATGCGCGCGAGGTGGCGTCGCTCTACAAAAAATTAGTCTCCGAGAGGAAGATCCAGATGCTATGGGCGCCCGATGCGGGAGACGAAGTGGTGATGGGGCTCGGAATGGATTACCTGAAGGAGAACACGGCGATGGACGGCGTGGGCCTCTGCGTGCCGATGAAGGCACTCGTCGGTACGGGGGCGCTGTGCTACGTTCAGTCCGAAGACGGCAAGCTGACGGCTTACGTGAACAAGAAGATCGCGGCAGTCGTCGGCGCGCTGGTGCCGGCCGAAGCCGCGGGAATAAGCTTTGTGATGCAGTAACGACGGATACGTCGGGGGTCATTAATCAAGTCAAAGGAAGCAATATGAAATTACGATCAAAGCTACTCTTTCCAATTACAGGGGCGGTGATCCTGTCGACGGTCACCCTCAGCATTGTTTACATCACGCTCCTCGGAGGTTCGATCGAGGACCAGTTTCATAAACGCGGCGAGTCCGTCGCTTCGAGCCTCGCCAGCAACGGCAAGATGGGCGTACTCATGCAGGATTCGTCGCAGCTCGGGACGTTCATGGATTTTGCGATGGCGGACCGCGAGGTGAAGTACATCGTGTTCTATAACGATCAGGGAGTGAAGATCGCCAGCCGCGGCGATGCGGACATGCCGTCGGGAGTGAAGGCAGCGAAGGACCTGAAGGAAATTCTCGTGGAGGAGGCGACGGATGCCGCCGGCAACGGCGCGTTTGCATTCAGCGCGCCGGTGACGCCGCGCGGGGGTGCATCGTCGATGATCGGATCGGTCACCGTGTGCATCTCGACGGAAAATCTGGCGTCGGAGAAGCGCGCCACGATCCTGCTTTCCCTGCTCATCACGATTGTCTTCCTGGCGGGTGTCGTGGGTGTCGTCTTCTATCTTGCGAACTCGATCACGAAACCCGTCGTGAAGCTCGGCGCGCTTGCGTATGCCGTGGCGCAGGGCGATCTTTCGCAGCAGGTCGAGGTGACATCGAACGATGAGATCGGCAACCTGACGCGCGACGTCAACAGCATGGTGGAGCATATACGCACGCTCGTGGATGAGGTGAAACAGAAGAGCGCCGTGGCGGAAGAGGCGGCCGAGCAGGCAAACCGGACCACAAAGGCGGTGCAGGAACAGGAACAGTATTACTCGCACAGCATCGAGACGATGCTCTCGCAGATGGGCAAGTTCGCCGACGGCGACCTGACGGTGAGCGTCGAGGCTGAACGCGACGACGCGATCGGAAAATTATTCGACGGCTTTACCGTGGCGGTGGAGAAGATCCGGCACATGCTCACGCGCGTGACGGAAGCCGTCTCGGCCACCGCGAGCGCGAGCAGCCAGATCTCGGCAAGCGCCGAGGAGATGGCGGCCGGCGCGCAGGAGCAGACGCACCAAGCAAGCGAGGTGGCCACGGCGGTAGACGAGATGACGAAGACGATCATCGACACCACGAAGAACGCATCGACAGCGGCTGAACTCTCGCGCATGTACGGCGAGAACGCGCGGAACGGCGGCAAGATCGTCGTGGAGACGATCTCCGGCATGAACCGCATTCAGGAGGTCGTGAGGAAGTCGGCGGACACCGTGAAGGAGCTCGGCAAGTCGTCCGACCAGATCGGCGAGATCATCCAGGTGATCGACGATATCGCGGACCAGACCAATCTGCTCGCGCTCAACGCGGCGATCGAAGCGGCGCGCGCGGGCGAACAGGGCAGGGGATTCGCCGTTGTCGCAGACGAGGTGAGGAAGCTGGCAGAACGCACAACGAAGGCGACGAAGGAAATCGCCAAAATGATCAAGCAGATTCAAAAGGACACAGCTGGTGCGGTGCAGTCCATGCAGCTGGGCACGAAGGAGGTCGAGCAGGGGCGGGAGATGGCCGAGAAGTCGGGCGAATCGCTCCGGCTGATCATCGACGGGGCCGAGAAGGTCGTGGACGTTATCACGTCCGTCGCCGCGGCGAGCGAGGAGCAGAGCGCCTCGGCCGAGCACATCAGCAAGAACATCGAGGCGATCACGAATGTGACGCAGGAATCCGCCGGCGGTACGCAGCAGATCGCGCGCGCGGCGGAAGACCTGAACCGTCTCACGCAGAACCTCCAGGAAATGCTCGGACAATTCACCCTCGGCGCATCGGCGCATCGCCCCGATCACAAGGCCGGTCTAGCCGTTCGTCCGGGCTCGAAGGTCGCCCGACGCTGACCGCCCCCGGCGCGTGCGCCGTGCGTGTAACAAGGGGTTTCGGTTTGGAAGTTTTTTTCAGTACATTGCTCCCAGAGGGCGTTAACACCGTTCTCACGGGTACTACATTTCACATCTGGAAAGGAAGGACACGTCCATGGCAGAGACACAAAAAACCGATGCTTCGGGCTCCGAACTGCTGCAACTCGTCAGTTTCAACATCGGCGAAGAGGAATTCGGCGTCGATATTTTGAAAGTGCAGGAGATCAATCGGATGCTGAACGTGACGCAGGTTCCGAACTCGCCGTCCTATGTCGACGGTGTGATCAATCTGCGCGGAAAAGTAATCCCGGTGATCGACCTTCGCTCGCGCTTCGGCATGCCGCGCATCGCGCATACGAAGAACACGCGCATCGTCGTCGTCGAACTCGTCGGCAAAACAGTCGGATTCGTGGTGGATGCCGTGAGCGAAGTGCTCCGCATTCCCAAGAGCATCACCGAACCGCCGCCGCAGACGGTCACGCAGAACATGAAGACCGATTATATCACGTCCGTCGCGAAGCTGGAAGACAGGCTGTTGATCCTGCTCGACCTCGAGAAGATCCTTTCCGATGGCGAGAAGACGCAACTGCAGGGCGCTGCCTGACAACTGCACACGAACACACTTCACGACCCACGCGGAGATGCGCCTTTCCGCGTGGGTTGTTTTATGCATGCGCAATTATTCTGAAATACCGATGGCATAAGTACCCAACCTTGTGTATTTTATGAGGAAATGACGTGACACCTGGACACTGAGATCAAACGGATGGATATGGCATGACCGAACCTAGAGGGACACGTGAAATGTTCGCCCACGGCGAAAGTCAGGGAGAAGTAGTGGACGATTTCGAGGCCACGTTTCCCTATCTCCGCGATATCGTCGATACGGCCGTTATTCTGTCGGTGACCGACACGCAGGGCGTGTACACATACGTCAACGATCGGTATTGCGCATTGTCGGGGTACACGCGGACGGAACTGCTCGGGAAGAACACCTCGATCGTCAACTCATGGTATCATCCCATCGAATTTTTCCAGGACATGTGGAAGACCGCCGCCTCCGGCTCCATCTGGCGCGGCGAGATCCGCAATCAAACGAAGGACGGCGATATTTTCTGGGTCGATTCGACGATCGTTCCCGTGACGATCGTACCCGGCGGTCCCCCCGATAAATTCATTGCCGTTCAGTACGACATCACGGAGCAGAAGAACGCCCAACGCCGGCTTGAATTACAGCACGACGCGACGGCCGTCCTCGCATCGGCACATTCGCTCACCGAGGCGATGTCCGATATCCTCCGGATCGTCTGTTCGGCGCTCGACTGGGAGATCGCGGAGGTGTGGCAGGTGGATGAGCGCGCCGACGTGCTGCGCTGCGTCGATTTCTGGAACCGTCCGACGCTCCGCTGCGACGAATTTCGGAGACTCGTCAAGAAAAAAACGTTCACGAAGGGGGAAGGTATCGCGGGCACCGTCTGGGCCAGGGGCGAGGCGGTCTGGGTCGTCGACACGCTGGCCCATGCCGACTATGCGGGATCGCGCCTTGCCACCGTCTTCAATATGCACAGCGCCGTGAGTTTTCCGATCCTCCTGAACCGGTCGGTGCTCGGCGTGATCAATTTCTTCTCCTCCCGCACGCACAAGGAGGACGAGGCGATGTTGACGATCATGAAGGCCATCGGCAGCCAGGTCGGTCAGTTCATCGAGCGCATGCGCGTGGAGGACGAACTTCGCGCGAGCGAAGAGCGCTTCCGCCTCATCTCCGAGACGATGCGCGATCTCGTCTGTCTCCTTTCGCCCGGGGGCCGGCTGACGTACATTTCCCCTTCGGTCCATGACCTGCTCGGGTATCTGCCCGAGGACGTGATCGGCAACCGACCGTTCTCGCTGCTGCACCCCGAGGACCTCAAGCGTGTCATGGCCCAGATCGCCTCGGGCGCGCGGTCGTTGAACGAGACTGTCATCCGCCACCGGCTCAGGCAGAAGACAGGCGAGTATATCTGGTTCGAAACAATGACGCAGGCCGTTGCCGACGCCACCGGCTCGATCATACGGTATCAGACTGTCTCGCGCGATATCACAAAGCGCAGGGCCGCCGAGGAGGCGTTCAAGGAAACCGCTCACCGGCTCGGCACCATCATCGAGACCGTCGAGGAGGGGATCACCCTGAGCGACGAGATAGGCAAGTTCGAGATCTTCAACACGAAAATGTCCGAGCTCACGGGCTACACGCTCGAGGAGGCGAACGCCGCGGAGGACGTGAGCATGCTCCTGTATCCGGACCCCGCCGACCGCCAGCAGGCGCTCGACGGCCTCCGGCTGGTGCTGGACACGGGCCGCGTGCCCGAATCCGAAACAACGATCACGACGAAGGACGGGTTGCGCCGCACCCTCCTTGTCTCGACATCGATGGTGACCTTCAACAAACGGACGATGTTCCTGAGCGCCTACCGCGACATCACGGACAGGAAGGTCATCGAAGAAGAGCTGGCCCGGAACAACGAGGAGCTGTTCGAGGCGAAATATCAGGCGGAAGTCCAAGCCGGCGTGCTTCAGATCCAGACGCAGGAGCTCATCGACGCGCGCGAAGAGGCCGTGGAAGCATCGCGCCTCAAATCGGAATTTGTGGCGAACATGAGCCACGAGATCCGCACGCCGATGAACGGCATCATCGGCATGACCGGTCTGCTGTTGGATTCAGGGCTCACCGCGGACCAGCTGGAATATGTGGATATCATCCGGACCTCGGGCGAGGCGCTCCTGACGATCATCAATGATATCCTAGATTTTTCGAAGATCGAGGCGGGCAAGCTGACGATGGAAACGCTCGATTTCAATCTGCGCACGACGGTCGAGGAAACTGTCGAGGTGCTTGCGCACCGTGCGGAGGAGAAGAGCCTCGAACTTGCGTGCCTTGTCTACAACGACGTGCCGGTGGCGCTGCGCGGCGATCCGGGCCGCCTTCGCCAGGTCATGACGAATTTGCTCGGCAATTCGATAAAGTTCACCGAACGCGGCGAGGTCATCGTCCGCGTGACGAAGGAAGAGGAAACCGAGGCGGGCGTGAAGCTCCGGTTTGCAATAACGGATACAGGCATCGGCATTTCGGCCGACGCCCAGCACCGGTTGTTCCAGCCGTTCATCCAGGCCGACGGCTCCACAACGCGAAAATACGGCGGGACCGGCCTCGGCCTCGCCATCTCGAAGCAGCTCGTGGAGATGATGCGCGGCGATATCGGCGTGGAAAGCGAGCCGGGCAAGGGCAGCACATTCTGGTTCACCGCCATCTTCGCGAAGCAGCAGACGACGGCCGGGCGGCCGCCCCTGCGCACCGGGCTCGCCGGCGTGCGCGTGCTCATCGTGGACGACAACGCGACAAACCGCAAGGTGGTGCACCACCAGATCCTGCCGTGGGGCATGTCCGCCGGATTCGCCGAGAACGCGCGCCAGGCCCTGGAGATCCTCCGGTCCTCCGCCCGGTCCGAGGCGTCGTACGACATGGCAGTGCTCGACATGCAAATGCCGGAAATGGACGGATTGCAGCTTGCGCACGAGATCAAGGCCGATCCCATCTTGTCCCCGATCAAGCTGATCCTACTTACATCGCTCGGCATCCACGACAAGTCGGAGCTCGAAGAGGCGGGTATCGAAGCCACACTCACCAAACCGGTGCGCCAGTCGGATCTCTACGACGCGATCATGCGCGTCATGAAACGGGAGTCCGAGGTGCCGACGGTCATCGCAGCGAAACCCGAACCGCAGTCCGGTCAGGAATTCGGCCACGTCCGCATCCTCGTCGCCGAAGACAATATCGTTAACCAGAAGGTCGCCAAGCGGATGCTCGAAAAGATCGGATGTACTGCCGACGTCGTCGCTGACGGCCTCGAGGCGGTGCACGCCTTGTCGAACGTCCCCTACGATCTCGTGCTAATGGACT
>JAVBYH010000132.1 GCA_030824175.1 Bacteroidota bacterium
GTTGAACCGGCCACTCGTCGCGTCGAAAGTCTTCGGCGACCCCGACCTTCTGGAGCGGCTCGACGAGATCATTCACCCGCTCGTGTTCGAAGAGATCGACCGCTGGCGCGAACCGCTCACGGCGCCGTACGCGCTCGTCGAGGCGGCCCTCATCTTCGAATCGGGGCTCGACGAGGTGCTCGATTACATCCTCGTCGTCATCGCCGCGGACGACATCCGCATCGAACGCACAATCGCCCGCGACGGCATGACAAGGGACGACGTCCTCCGCCGCATGATGCACCAGATGCCGAACGAGGAACTGAAGCGGCACGCCGATTTCATCCTCGTGAACGAAGGCACGCCGGACGATCTGCGCGGCAAGGTACAATTTTTCAATACATTGTTTTCCACTCTTCAACAACGAAAAGAATTGAATGACAACGACTGATCGGGACAACGCGCTGTTCTTCCAGACCTATAAACGCCTTCCCCTCGAGGTGGACCACGGAGAGGGGTGCTATCTTATCACGAAAGACGGAACCCGCTATCTCGACATGTTCTCGGGCCTTGCGGTGAATGCCCTCGGGTATGCGCATCCGGCCGTCACATCAGCCGTTGAAAAGCAGATCCGCAAGTACACGCATCTCTCGAACCTGTTTTTACAGGAACCGCAGATGGCGCTCGCCGAAAAATTACTGAAGCATTCGGGATACGACAAGGTGTTTCTCTGCAACAGCGGCACCGAGGCGAACGAGGGGGCGATCAAGCTCGTGCGGAAATGGGCGAAGGGGCAGAACCGTCGCGGCATCTTCGGCATGACGAACGGATTCAGCGGGCGGACCATGGGCGCGCTCTCGCTCATGGACAAGGAAAAATATCGCGACGGCTACGGGCCGTTCCTCGACGAGATCGGCGTGATCGAGTTCAACGATCCCGCCGACCTCGACAGGAAGATCAAGCCGGATACTGCCGCCGTCTTCTTCGAGGCAATACAGGGCGAGGGAGGCATCGTGCCGGTCTCGCCGGAATTCGCGGCAGTCCTTGCGGCGCTCCGGAAAAAATACGGATTCCTCCTCGTCGCGGACGAGATCCAGTCGGGTATCGGACGCACAGGCACAATGTTCGGGTTCGAACATTTCGGTCTCACGCCGGACCTCGTCACGTTCGCCAAGCCTGTGGGGGGCGGTCTTCCCCTCGGCGGCATCCTTGGCACGACCGCGCTCGCGGATGTGTGGGCTCCCGGCATGCATGGAACAACATTCGGCGGCAATCCGGTGGCTTGCGCCGCCGGCAACGCCGTGCTTGAGATCGTGCTCGACCCCGGGTTCCTCGAATCGGTGCGGATGAATGCAGCTTATCTCTTCGAGCGGCTCGACGCATTGAAGCACGCCTATCCCGTCATTCGCGAAGTGCGCGGGTACGGCTACATGATCGGCATCGACATGACAACGGAAAGCGCACCCATCGTCGAGAAGATCCTCCAGAAGGGCGTGCTCGTCAACGCGACGGCCCATACCGTCGTGCGCGTACTGCCGCCGCTCGTGGCAGGCAGGGAGGAGATAGACACGTTCCTCGCCGTCTTCGAGCAATGCATACAGTAGGGGCGCATGTAGGGCGAGCTGTTAGCTCGCCCTGCTAGGAAAATAATTTTACTGTACAATTGGAGCGTGTAGGACGAGCTTTAGCTCGTCCAGGGCGAGAAAAAGCTCGTCCTACAACGGCCCGGTCCCGAATCGGCTGCAATACGCATCCACGTTGAACTTCCGGGCGCAGCCGTTCGCATTCATGTAACGGATCTTTCCGTAGACCGGCCGTTCGAACCACGCGCGGTCGTGCACTCCGCCGATGCTCCAGGCAATTCCGGCATACCCGTTCGGATCCCGCCCGTCGAGCTCATACGTGTCGTTTAGGTGTATGGCGATCGCCATCGCCTCCTCGGGCGACCCCGACCATTCCAAAATTTTCTTCGCCCAGTACATGCGCATGTATCCGTGCATGCGTCCGGTGGCGAGCATTTCACCCTGTGCGGCGTTCCAGAGGCGGTCGTGCGTTTCAGCGCGCTCGAATTGTTCGAGCGCGTAGTGGTGCGTCCGTTCGTCGTTCCTGTGCTGGTTCAGGGACAGTTTGGCCCATGTCGGAAATCCGTCGAACGTATCATACTGTTCGTTGTACATGCAGAAATTATCGGATAGCTCCCGGCGCACGATCATCTCCTCAAGAAAGCTCGTCGACGACGGCGTCTCGCCCTGCTCCTCCACCGCGAGTGCGATGCGCTGCGCCGCGATGTGCCCGAAATGTAAATACGGCGAAAGGTGGGATTGTGCGTCGAGCACCGGATCGTTCCTATCCGTCTCATACCCGGGAAGTCGGCGTGCGATGAACTCGCGGAGCATGGCCGCCGCCGCGGCCTCTCCGGGTTCGCACACGGGACTCCCGCCGGTGCGCATGTCAACGCGCAGCGTCGCAGCTGCACGATCCCATGCGGCCGGCTGTGGTGCCGTCGCCGGAGAGAAGGGATGCCTGATGATCGGCGGAAACTCCGCGAGATACTCCGGAAGGAGGCGCCGCAGCTTCGGCCGAAGCGTGTACGCCCCGTATTCCTGTTTCTGCGACGCTGTCCACACAGGCACGATGTTGTGCGCGTCCACCTCGACCCACGGGATCCCGAGTATTGGCGTGAGCGATCGCTGCCAGTGGCGCGCATGGCGCAGGGGATTCATATCCGTCACAAGCAGTCCGGCGTTGCTCTCAGTGAGGAAGGCGGGGAGCACCGCCGTGGGTTCGCCGAACAGGAGTGTGAAGCCGATGTTCATCGACTCGAGGTTCCGTTCCGTCTCCTGCAAACCCTTCAGCATGAACCCGTAGTGATGCTGCGTCGCGTCGAGGAAGCGCGGCGTGAGACAGAACACAACGCTCAGGGCCGCTTTTTTCTCGAGCGCCTGCGACTGCGCATACACGAGCGCCCAATTGTCCGCCATCCGCTGGTCGCGGCTCATCCAATAGACCACCCCGCCGCCGGGATATGCGTCTTTTTTAACGTGATTCGTACGTTGAAAATTCATATATTTAAGGAAGGCTCTTGGTGACATGTGTATCGTAACAGGCAAGATAGTATTTTTTCGTAAGAAAAGGAAAGCAGCTTTTGTCGGGATATCGACAGAGGCGGAGAACCGGCTGTCCCGCCGCGGGTAGTGCTTGCCTCCGGACGCACAGCACACACGTCCTATCGATGCAATGAAACGATTAACCGCTTTTTCGATTCGCATTCAATTGATCCTGCTGGTGCTCATCACCCTCGTGCCGCCGTCCGTTATCATTATCATGAAGGACGTGGAGCAGCAGAAGGCGTCTCTCCGTGATGCGGAAAAAGAATCAACACGGCTCGTCCAGCAGCTTTCCGCACAGCAGGAACGCACCGCCGAGAACGCTCGCCGGCTGCTGTTGATGCTGTCGCGTCTGAGCGATGTGCGCAACAGGGACCTCCGCGCGTGCGACACGCTCTTTGCCTCGCTCATAAATATGGACGACCAGTACGTCTCGCTCATCCTCGTCGACAGCAGCGGCGCGATCATCGCCTCCTCCTCGAAGAACAAGACCCTCAATGTCGCCGACAGAAAATATTTTCAGGACGCCATCCGCACGCAAACATTTTCCGTCGGAGAATTCGCCATCAGCCGCTTGTCGAACAAACCGGCGCTCCATTTCGCCTATCCCATCCTCGACGAGGGGGGCGAGGTGACGATGGTGCTCGCGGTGGGACTGAACCTCGATTATTTCAGCGCCGTGTACGCTCGGGCACAGCTGCCGGAAAAAACGCAGCTCGTGCTCTCGGACTGGAGGGGGATCATCCTCTACTCCGAACCGAACACGCAGCTGACAGGCACGCGTGAAGAGGACAGCCTCCTGGCGGTCATGCGGCGTGATCCGCGCATGTCCGGCGCATTCGGCGCCGACGATCGGGGAACGGGCTACATCAACGCCTATCACCGGGTGTACCTCGAAGAATCGGGCGAACTGTATATGTTCGTCCGCGCCGGCATCAGCAAGGATGTCATGCTCTCCGGCGCACGCTGGTCCATGTGGATCAACATCGCCGTGTTCGCCATCGTCTACATCATCGCGCTGACAATCGCGTGGCTGTTCGCCGACAGGTCGATCATTCGCAAGATAGAGCTCGTCGTCAACGCCGCGCAAAATATCGCGCGCGGATCCCTCGACACGGAGACAGGCATTCCCCATTCGCACGGCGAGCTCGGCGCCCTTTCCCGGTCGTTCGAGGACATGTCCGGGGCGCTGCGCAAGCGGGCGCTCGATCGTGAACAGGTGCAGCAGATGCTGCAGGAGGTCGGTGACAGGTACAGGATGCTCTTCGATCATATTCCGCAGCCGCTCATTGTCGTGGACGCGAAGTCGCACGGTATTCTCGATGTGAACCGCGCCGCCGTTGCCAACTACGGGTACACGCACGATGAATTCCTGCAGCTGAAGTACCACGAACTCGTCTCCGAGCAGCCGTCGCTCCGCATGCTGATGGCTGCGCGGCACGGAACGCTGTCACGTGAAACGGAATCGGGCATGAGGAAGCACGTGAAGAAGGACGGCGAACAGATCGACGTCGACATCTCATGCGTCTCCATCACCTACCGCGGTCTCGGCGCGCAGATGATGTCCGTCACCGATGTCACCGAACGTGTGCGCGGAGAAAAAGTACAGCAGGCGCTCTACAAGATCTACCGGGCGTCGAACATGGCGGGCACTCTTCAGGAACTCTACGGGATGATCCATCGGATCCTCGGTGAGATTATTCCCGCGCAGAACTTCTCGATCGCACTCCACGATACGGCGCAGGATACGATCAGTTATCCGTACTTCGTCGACGAGTATGCCGTGACGCCCCTGCCGCAGAAAAGCGGCAGGGGACTGGCGGCGTACGTGCTGCGTACCGGCGAACCCCTACTCGCCGTGCAGGAAACAGTGCAGGCGCTCGCCGCGCGGGGCGACGTCGAATCCGCCGCGTTCGCGGGCATCGAATGGCTGGGCGCACCCCTGAAGGTGGACGACCGCTCTATCGGGCTCGTCGCGCTCCGCAGCTATGACGATGCGGTACGCTTCAAGGAAAAGGACAAGATCTTTTTATTGTTCATCTCGTCGCAGATCGCAAAGGCGATCGACCGGAAGCGGGCCGACGATGCGCTGAGGGAGTCGGAGCTGCAATTGCGGCGCAGTCAGAGCAGCCTCAGCGAGGCGCAGGCGCTCGCCACGCTCGGCAGCTGGCACAAGGATCTCATCACCGGCGCCACGACATGGTCCGAGACGATGTTCGACATCTTCGGTCTGTCTCCGAAGTCGCCCGTGCCGAACCACGAGGAATTCTACCGCATCGTCCACCCCGAAGACGTGGCGGGCGTGAAGGAGGCGACGAACCGGACGAAAGAAGGCGCCATCACGCATCTCGACTACAGGATCCTCCGGCACGGATCGGACGTACGGCATGTGACCTCCAAGATGAAGCCGACGTTCGACCGCCGGCACTGCGTCGTGGAGATCCTCGGCACGATCCTCGACATCACAGACAGGAAGGAAGCCGAGGAGAAGGTCCGACGCTCCCTCCGTGAAAAGGACGTGCTCCTGAAGGAGATCCACCATCGTGTGAAGAACAACATGCAGATCATCTCGAGCCTCCTCAACCTGCAGGCGGCGAGCACAGCCGACCCGTCCGCACGCGAAATCCTCAGCGAGAGCAGGCAGCGCGTGCGCTCGATGGCGCTCATTCACGAGACGCTCTACCAGTCCGATAATTTTTCGGACATCGACCTCGATGAGTATATCCGGAGGATCGTCATTCCGCTGTTCCATTCGTACAAGAGGGACGATATCGGCTGCTCGATCTCGGTGCAGCCGATGAAGCTCACAATGGACGCCGCCGTGCCATGCGGACTCATCGTGAACGAGCTCGTCTCCAACGCACTGAAGTACGCGTTCCCGTCCGGCGCCGCCGGCACGGTGTCCGTGTCCATCGCCGTCGACGACGGACACACTGTGCTGCTCGATGTGTGCGACGACGGCATCGGCATGCCGTCTACGGTGAGACCGGAATCCGTGCAGACGCTCGGGCTGCAGCTCGTTAATTCTCTCGTGCACCAGCTGGAGGGAAGCATGCAGATCGATTCGCACAAGGGCACGCACGTGCACGTCGCATTCCGCCACTGACCGGTCACCGCGGCCGGTCGGGGAGGCACGAGACGAACGAATGCGCGCGTTTTGCTGTTTCAACAGGACCAATGACGCGCGCGATGGTGCGCGTACCACAGGGAGACCACCGAAGCCGGGGAGCATATTGCACCGACACGGCTAATCGCAGGATTAAAGGCAGGAGACATGGACCGTCAAAAAATATTGGTTGTTGAAGATGAAAACCTGGTTGCGCTGGATATACGGCAGACCCTGACGAAATTACACTACGAAGTGACCGCGACTGTCAGCACCGGCAGCGAGGCCCTCGCCTCGGCCGCGGCAAACACTCCCGATCTCGTGCTCATGGACATCGGGCTCCGCGGCGCGATGGACGGGATCACAACGGCCCAGCAGCTCCGTGACCTCTACGACCTGCCTGTGGTGTATCTCTCGGGAAATTCCGACCTCCCGACGCTGGAACGCGCGAAGATCACCGGCCCGTTCGGATTTGTCATCAAGCCGTTCCAGGAAGGGGAGCTCCGTACCGCCATCGAACTCGCGCTCTTCAAGCACGGGACGGAAAAAAAATTATTCGAAAGCGAACGCTGGCTCTCGACGATCCTCCGGTGCGTCGACGACGCCGTGATCGCAACCGACGAACTCGGCGGCATCAAGTTCATGAACAGCGTCGCCGAAACTATGACAGGCTGGACTCAGGAAGAGGCGCGCGACAAGAACATCACGAAGGTCCTCGTGCTCATGAACGAACGCCCCCGCGCCGCATCCGACCCGCCGCCGCACGAGAACGGGAATATCATTCCGTACGAGAACTCCGACCATTCGCTGCTGGTGGCGAACGACGGCAGCGTGAAATTCGTCTCCAACACGTCGCAGCCCATACGCGACGAACACGGTACGGTCCGCGGCGCCGTGCTGACGATGCGCGACGTGACCGAGCATCGCAATACGGAGGAACACCTTCGTACGCTCTCCCGCGCGATGGAACAGAGTCCCGCCTCCGTCGTCATCACGGACGCGAAGGCCACGATCACGTATGTGAACAGGAAATACACCGAGATCACCGGCTACTCGTACGGGGAGCTCATCGGCAACAATCCGCGCATCATGAAATCCGGTCTCACTCCCGTATCGACATACCGGGATCTGTGGAAAACGCTCGACGCCGGCAACGAATGGCATGGCGAATTCCTGAACAAGAAGAAGAACGGCGAACTCTTCTGGGAGTCGAACGTCATCTCGCCCGTCCTCGACGGCGAGCGGAAAATCACGCACATCCTGGCGGTGAAAGAGGACATCACCGAACGGCGCAACGCCGAGGAGCTCATCCGTGAACAGGCGTCGCTCCTCGACATTGCCAACGACGCCATCATCGTCTGCGACCTCGACAACTACATCATCTTCTGGAACAAGGGCGCCGAGCGCATGTACGGATGGACGCGAGAGGAAGCGGTGGGCTCCAACACGACGGCGTTGCTCTATCTTCCGTCGAAGGGAAGCAAGAACAACGAGGTCCTCTCGGCGACGCTCGCGGCTGATCAGTGGGCGGGCGAGATCCGCCAGCGCACGAAGGCGAATCAGGATGTCACGGTGCAGAGCCGCTGGAACCTCGTGCGCGACAAGCGCGGCCTGCCGAAATCGATCCTCATCGTCAACACGGACATCACGGAGAAAAAGGTGCTCGAGGCCCAGTTCCTGCGCGCGCAGCGCATGGAAAGTCTCGGCACGCTGGCCGGGGGCATCGCCCACGACCTCAACAACGTGCTCGCCCCCATCCTCATGTCCATCCAAATCCTCAAAGGGCGCACAGCCGATGAAAAAATGCTCCGCATCCTCACCACGCTCGAAACGAGCGCCATGCGCGGCGGCGAGATGGTCAAGCAGATCCTCGTCTTCGCACGCGGCATGGGAGGGGAACAGACCGTCATCGATCCGCGGCACCTCGTGCTCGACGTGCAGTCGATCCTCAAGGAGACGATCGGAAAAAAAATCCACGTGCAGGTGAACGCCGAGGAGAACCTCTGGAAATTCGTGGGCGACGTGACGCAGCTCCATCAGGTGCTCATGAACCTCTGCATCAACGCGCGCGATGCGATGCCCAACGGCGGAACGCTCACGATCGGCGGTGACAATACGCAGGTCGACGAGAATTTTGCGCGCATGCTCCCGGATGTCAGCGCGGGAAGCTACGTCATGCTTACCGTGACCGATACCGGCCAGGGTATGACGCGCGAAACGATGGAGAAGATCTTCGATCCGTTTTTCACCACGAAGGACATCGGCAAGGGCACGGGCCTCGGGCTCTCCACCGTTCACGCCATCGTCAAGAGCCACGGCGGCTTCATCAATGTCTTCAGCGAGCTCGGCAAGGGAACCACATTCAAGGTGTATTTCCCCGCGCTCGCCCCGCAGGACGAGATGCAGAAGCCGGACCTGGCCGGCCCCATGGTCATGGGGAAGGGCGAGTGCATCCTCGTCGTCGACGACGAGGTGGCGATACGCGAGATCACCAAGACGACGCTCTCGTCCTTCAACTATTCGGTGCTCACCGCCGCCGACGGCACGGAGGCGCTCGCGATCTTCGCGCAGCACGGCGAGGAGATCGACCTCGTGCTCACGGATATGATGATGCCGTTCATGGACGGACCTACCACCGTGCGCGCGATCCGGAAGATCCGTCCGTCGATCAAGATCGTCACCACCACCGGGCTCACCGAGAACATCGACCGCTCGCAGCTCGCAGAGGAGCCGATACAGGGCTTCCTGCCGAAACCGTACACCGCCGTGCGCCTCCTCGAGGTCATCCAGAAGGCGCTCTACGGCGCCGCCGACATGTAGGGCGAAATGACGTTTCGCCCCTCGTATTCTTTTTTTTGCGTAGGGCGAGCTGTTAGCTCGCCCTGTGTAATTGCTGTACGATCGTGAACCGGGGCGAGCTAACAGCTCGCCCTCTTTTTTTGATTTTCCACTTGCATCGCACACCAATTATTCGTATAATTATAACGCTGTAAGCGATTCACCGCT
This sequence comes from Bacteroidota bacterium, assembly GCA_030824175.1. Classification (GTDB taxonomy): domain Bacteria; phylum Bacteroidota; class Ignavibacteria; order UBA10030; family UBA8401; genus CAISDA01. Next base: position 9,199 of record JAVBYH010000132.1, read on the forward strand.
CGCAGTTTTCACCACCGGACGCTTAGCTCAGTTGGTTCAGAGCGCTTCCCTGACACGGAAGAGGTCATAGGTTCGAATCCTATAGCGTCCACAAAACAGGCCGGATTTTCTATTTAATCGATGACTTTTTTTTCAAAAATTGACGGTACCGCGAAAAAGGCCTTCCTAGCGCAACGGTTGTATCACATTTTGTAACGTCGTCGCATCGAACTTTCCTGTTGTGCCAATCCTGATTCGATCCCTGTGTGATTATCGCTTCCCCGCACATCTATCCCGGCCTTCCTTCTGCACAGATTCTTTTCGCTCTTTTTCACACTGTAACACCTACTCCTCTGCATCACCGAACATTAGCAATTCTGATTCTGCGAATCTCGCGACCAATGGGGATATCGACGAGCACGCCTTCCTTGATCGAGCCATGAACCGACTAACGGTCCACACCGAGCGCGGTGGCGGCATCGTTCAGTCGGTGATGATAGTACTGCGGCTTGGGGATGTAGCGAAAGAATTTGTCTTTGTTCTCGTCCATGTTAGAGCATCGTAAAAACAATATTCAAATTGAATCCAACCCTGAAAGGGAGGGTATTTATGCCTGCATTAACATCAGAACAGCATACCGAATCCGGAAGGCGGCGTGGGCAGATGCATTTCTAGAACTTCAATTTGAGAGTGACTGATGCTGCAGGCGCGAACTCCCGCTGACGAACGGTTGCCTCCCCGCAGGTATGAAAAATACGGTCAAAGAAATTACCGATGAATGCCGCCTGAAGTAGAAAGCGCAAAGGAAGCAGTATAATAGTCATCCGGACTTCCCGATGGAACCTAAAAGGGTATCGATTCCCCAATTTCCGTATTCGGCAGGTGTGTCCTACGTTAAGAGGAGAATTGTGATCTTTTTTCGGAGCGGTCGGGAGATCCATAGGAAGGTCGACTCGTTACTTCGGGTAGTCCTTTTTTTCGATAAACGGTCTATGATGCGCGCAAAGTAAGGAAAAAATTTCGGCATAAATATTACTTGACTATTTTGTTGATGAATATTACTATTAATACCACATCTATGCTTATCTACTACGATTCAATATACATCGGTGCCCAAGCGAGCTCACGGCAATTAGGTTGCTTATAGTCGATGTTGGTAATCCCCCAGTCTCTACCTTTCAATGAGTGAATTCGCGCGTTGGCGCGTTCCCGTCTGTGCGTTTGGTTTTCTATTCTACTTATATCATCGCAGTGCAGGAGAGATGTACGCAGGGTCTTGATATCCTTCTTTTTTCGGCATCATAATTGTTTTCAAATCTCATCATCAGTGTTTAAACTGACCGTAATGGTTGACATCACAACGGGAAGTAATATATGTGTGGAAATTTTGTACAGTAAACCGATTACGAGAGCTTGAAATTTTTCGTATTACTCATAAATCAAAAAAAGGGAGCTATCATGAAAAAGATATTTCTCCTTTTATCCATTGTCCTCGTCTCCTCCAATCTTTCCGCCCAACAGGATTATATGATTTCAAATTCTTTGTGGGAAGGTGAAAAATGGGACAGGAATCAGGCATCGGGCATTTGGTTTCCAGTGATCGATACGGTTGCCCATTTCGGAATTGATAACTATTCGTGGGGACAAGTGAGGACAAAAGCGACATTACCGCTTGGCACAACGATGCAAATTGATGTTCGGATTTACTTGAACTCTGGGGGAGAAAATGGCAATTTTGCATTTTTCGGATATGGTGACGAATGGATTTCCTATACGGGACGATTTTATGGTATCAAGTTCTTCGGTGGTGAAGTTCACTTATGGCAAATTGAATCATCATCAGTACAAACGGACGAAGGGATCATAGGCACCTATATAGCGGGTGAAAGAATAACGTTCACGCTCTCACTGATGGCAAATGGGATGATAAGAGTAGCGGGGAGTAATTTTGCTGGTAGTTTTACGCCCACAACCCCGATAACATCATCGTTTCGGTGCATGATGACGGATGCCAATAACTCACCAGACACGGGATTCTTAGTGAGTTCGGTTATAAAGACGTCAGCAAATCCACCGACAACTACTGTTGGTGTGACAATTATTGCTCATGGGTATACTTTTGAAGGACCATTAAATAGTTCTATAGGTTATTGGACAGAAGACTTTATCATTTCACTTCTTAAAGCACACGGAGGAGGAAAAGTATTTGTCTATCAACCAACTGATGGAAGAATAATTTGGGATCAAAGGAATTCATTTATGGCCGCGGGCATATACAAGAATTCAGGTGAATGTATAATACTGATGGATTGGCTAATGAGTTCAAACGATAATACCTCCGGACAGGCTGAAGCAGCGGCAGATGCATTGTTTGCATCGCTTATTGCACCGGATGGTGATGGTATTGCCGATCCGATTTTTATTGATCCCATATATCCTTCAAAAAGTAAACCAATACATCTTATTGGACATAGCAGAGGCTGTCCTGTTATTAGTGAATTGGCACAACGTTTAGGTAGGTATCACATTAGTATAAATTATGTGACATATCTTGATCCACACGATTTTAATGAGTGGGATGTGCCATTTGACGGCTATTTCCATGATCCAGCCGTTCAAATATGGGACAATATTAAATATGCAGATAATTTTTATCAAGAATTGAATTACGATACGACATGGCAGCCGTTTGTACCAAGTGGACGGAGTTTACCACAAATAAAAGAACCCAAAAATAACCTCTTTTTAACATTGATTGACGATTATGATAAAAGAGTAGATACACATGGAGATGTCAAAAAATGGTATCTCGGCACGATTGATAAAACGAAGTTTGAATCAAAATATTATCCAAACGGTCATGAAAATTATGGCTTTAGAAGGTGGCTGAACTTGGGGGGATATGACTATACCGGCAACGCGAGTGGGATACAGGATCCGACACATCCTATTACGCTGGTAAACCTCAAACCGCATCCTGAAATCAATGATGGAGATCAAGATAGTGCATCTACATTATTACTTAACGGCGATATTTCCCTTCAAGATCTTGTTTGGACTTCAATGGCAGGATGGAGCTATCATGGCGGAACCTTTCATGGTCACCTGAAAAATGGTAGTATATATATAAATTGCGATACTAATTGGGTAGAGCATAATCGGTTTTATATCCCCAAAT
>JAVBYH010000325.1 GCA_030824175.1 Bacteroidota bacterium
GGTGAACGCTGCACCGAGCGGAATGAATTTTTTCCCGTCGATGCTGTAGCTGAAGGAACTGGTGCAGCCGATGCCGAGGTGCACGCGGAGGTATACCGCCGCTCCGGAGAGCCTCACCGCTTCCTCCGTCGTTTCCGAAGTGCCCTTGTTCGCATCGGCGCAGACCACCTTCTCAACCACGAAACCGGAGGCATCCTTGCGGACGCCGATCGACGAATAGTCGAGGCCGAACATCACGAGGCCCGCCCTGTCTCCGTCAGCAAGACGATCACAGTGCACGAGCGTCGTTGCCGTGAACGTTTCGGAGGGGAATTTCTGGAGCAGCAGATGCGGCGCTCCCCACAGGCTCGCCGCGCTGTCGGGCAGCGGAACGGACATGAGCCGCAGCGATCCCTTGCGCGCCGTGAGCGAGTACCAGCCCGGCTTGTGATTCGCCGTCCACTGCCATTGCAGCCCGAGACGCGGCGAGGCGAACTCGTCCGTCGTTTGCGGGATCATGCGCACTGACGGCTTCGCGCTTGTCGGTTTCGCGTGCACGGCGACCGGTTCGCCGCAGCCTGTGCCTTCGGGATCGTTCCCGATCACGGGCCAGTCGTTCGTCCATCGCATCGGCTGCAGATGCACGATCCGGCCGTACGGTTCCTTCTCCTGAAAATGGATGAACCAATCCTCCCCAGCCGGCGTGTCGATCCACGCGCCCTGATGAGGACCGTTCACCGGCGTCGCGCCCTGCGCGAGCACAATCTTGTCCTCGTAGGGTCCGAACACAGACTTCGAACGAAGCACCGTCTGCCAGCCGGGCTTCACGCCGCCGGCGGGAGCGAAGATATAATAGTAGCCGTTGCGCGTGTAGAATTTCGGTCCCTCGATCGTCGGATGATCCTTGTGACCGTCGAACACCTGTCTGCCCTCGTCCAGAATTTTTGTACCTTCCGCATTCATCCTGTGCACGGTGAGGATGCTGTTGAAGCCGGCCCGGGATTTCGCCCAGCCGTGGACGAGATATGCCGAACCGTCCGCGTTCCACAGCGGACACGGATCGATCCATCCCTTCGCCGCGCCGACAAGCACGAGCGGCTCCCAGGGACCCTCGGCCTTTTTCGCCTTCGACATGAAAATGCCGAGATCGGGATCCCCGTAGTACACGTAGAACTCGCCCTTGTGATGCCTGATGCTCGGCGCCCAGATGCCTTTTCCGTGCTGGGGCGCATCGAACATCGGCGACGGCAGGTTCTGCACCACATGCCCGATGATCGTCCAGTTGACAAGGTCCGTCGACTTCAGCACGGGCAGCCCCGGTGTGTGCACGAAGCTCGAAGACACCATGTAGTACGAGGCGCCGACGCGGACGACATCGGGATCCGAATAGTCGGCGTAGATCACGGGATTCGTGTATGTGCCGTCGCCGTTATCGGGACGCCACGGATATACGCCGGAGGTTGTATGGGCAACGGAGTCTTCCCCCGGCGCAGTGAATGCGGTGAATGCAGTGAATGCGGCGAACGCAAAAAGAGCGGCAATGGTTGCCGGCGCCCTGTATCGGAATGCGGCGATCGTTGTACGTGTCATCGGTCGTGGTATTCGTTGTGTGTCACTCGAGCGTATCGATGCCCGTGCTGGCCGCTTCGAGCAGCGCAGCCGGTTTATAGTTGATCTTTCTCGGCACGGCGATCTTCCTGATGCACGTGTCGGCGAGTTTTAGCGTGGTGCCGAGCACGACATGGCGCGGCTTCGACTCGTCGGTGGCCTGGATGCTCGCGAGCGTCACTTCCATCGCGGTCCGCCCCAGTTCGGCCACCGGCTGCTCGACGCAGCTGATGCGCGTGGACAGGAACCGGTTCGCGATGCCGCTGCCGAAGCACATGATGTCGATATCCGCGGGGATCTTAATGCCCAGTTCCTCGGCCGCCCTGTACACACCGAGCGCCATCGGGAACGTCGCACAGAACACGAATTCCGGCATCTCCTCCGATTCGCACAGCTTCAGGAAGTCGTTGTACCCGTCCTCCTCGCCGAAGCCGCTGTAAATCATCCATTCGGGACGGATCGGGATGTTGTATCGTTCACAGGCGTCCGTGAATCCGAGCGTGCGCTGACGGCCGATATTGACATGCTCGAATCCTCCGAGGAGCGCAAGCTTCGTGTACCCGACGTTGATCGCGTGTTCCACCGCCTTGAACGTGCCGCCCCTGTCGTCGTTGGCAACAGTGTTGAAGCTCGGATCGTCGACGACGCGGTCGACGAACGTCAGCGGGACGCCCATCTCTCTCACCTTGGTGAAGATCGAGAGGTCCGTCGTCTGCTGCGTTACGGACACAATGAGCGCATCGACGCGCATGGACAGGAGCGACTTGATGTGATAGAGTTCGCGCTTGGCGTCCTCCTGCGACACGGTAAGGATGATCTCGTAGTTGTTCTCGAACGCAACGTCATAGATCGTCTCGATCATCGTCGAAAAGAAGAAGTGCGCGATCTTCGGCACGACGACGCCGATCGTGTTCGAATGCTTCGAGGAGAGATTGCGCGCCATGTAATTCGGGAAATATCCGAGGTCCTTGGCAACCTTTTTCACACGCTTCGCCGTCTCGCGCGAGATGTCCGGATGACCGCGCAGTGCTTTCGACACCGTGACTTTCGACACACCGAGTTTGCCCGCGATATCCGAGAGCGTTACCTGAAGGCCTTTCTTCATACAATCTCCTAAAATAAAAAACTGCGCCAAAACGTTTTACCTGCGGATTTCAGCGGCCTGATCCAACAGCCAGCCGACGAGATTCCCCGCGGCCTTCAAATTTTCAAACGATGCGGGAAGCCTCCGGCTGTCGATATATTCGTTGTACAGCCACGGATCGCCCACCGCGAACACCATTCCCTTGCCGACACGTGCGGTCGCCATGAGCACGACGCCGTTCTCCGCAAGGAGCGGCTCGGCCGGCGGCGTGACGGAGATGGAACTCACTTCCTTCATGTAAATCTTCGAGACGCCCGCGAAGATCGGATGCGCGGGGAACACGTCGCTCTTGCCCATGTCGAATTTTTTCCCCTCGACGGGGTGGTGCTGGTCCTCGTTGAAGCGCATGCCGAATTTTCCGGCGAGGATGTTGAAGTGTTTAAATTCCGTATTCACCTTGTCGTTGTGGAAGAGCGCGAGCACGCCGCCGGCTTTCACCCACGCGGCAATCGCCTCGGCCGAAGCCTCATCCATGTAGTGCGGCGCAGGCGATTCGGCCGGTGTGTCCGGATCCACGATGATGTAGACGGAGAAGTTCTTCAGGTCGTCGAGCGTCGGCGCCTTCTGCAGCGTGTCGCACTCTGCGCCCGTGCGGTCGAAGAGTGAGCCGAGCACGGCAAACCCCGAGTTCGTCGTGTCGTGCCACACGTAATGGAAGCCGACCGTCTTCGCGCCCTCGACGCGCGTTTCGGCGTTGAAATAATTGTCGAGCCCGACGACCTTGCGGAGGCCGTTCAGTTTCACCTCTGCCGGATCCCTGAGGAACGACGCGAGCGCAAGCGACGTCTCCCGCAGTCCTTCCGCGGCGAGCTTCGCCATTTCGATGGCGCCGAACTTCGTGAAGTGCGTGTTGTCGGCCTTGCCGTCCGGCAGGGCCCTGTACACACCCTTCGGAACGCTCATAAGGAAATATTTCTTCGATCCCTCCTCGCCGGCGGCCTCGAAGACCTTCATGCTCTTGGCGTGCATGTCGATGAGCTCCGTCTTCTCCTCGCGTGCCACTTCGCGAACCACCGCGGGATAGTCGCCGTGTTTGTCCACGAAGACGCCGTCCTTGAAGTTGCGGCGGTTGACGGGTGTGAGCAGCACGGGCACGGCGCCCTTCGCGCGCGCCTCGCGGACGAAGCGGATGAGATTCTGTTTGTATGTCGTGTGCGGCTCGGCATAGCGCAGGGAATCGTCCTTCTTCGAATCGTTGTGCCCGAACTGGATGAACACATGGTCCCCCGGCTGGAGCCGTTGGAGCACCGCGGCCCAGAGTCCCTGGTCGATGAAGCTCTTCGTCGAGCGCCCGTTTCGAGCGTGGTTCTCGATCGTGACGCCGGGCGAGAAGAAGATCGGGAACATCTGGCCCCAGCCGACCTCGGGATTGCCCGCGAGGGGCTTGTCCGCCATCGTGGAATCGCCGATGAGGAAGATGCGGGCTTCGGGTTGAGACACGGCGCCGAGAGCAAGAAGCGCGACGATCGCCGAGAGGAGGAAACGGCCGGACAGGGAGAGTGTTCTCATTAGTGTGTTTTTTTCGTTGAGTGTTCGAGTTCGATCGCCGCGAGCAGGAACGGCCCGTAGCCTTTGAAATCGTTCGTGCGCCGCGGTTCGCCGATGTAGTATTCGTAGCTGCCGTCGCGGTACGGCGAGCCGCCGAGCCCTGCGACGCTGCAGACGTGATTTAAATTGATTGCACCGTTGGCGTCGATGGTGACGAGATTTTTGAGGATGCCGTCGAACGACTGCCGGGCGAGCGTCCGATAGCGCGCGTCGAGCCATCCCCGGTTCGCGCCCCTGGCGTAGGCGTACGTGATCATCGCCGAGGCGGATGCCTCGAGGTAGTTGCCGTCGCGTGTCGGCTGATCGACGACCTGGTACCAGAGCCCGGTTGTGGCGTCGCGGTATGTGGCGAGATCCCTTGAGAGCGTCGTGAAGATTGCCATCAGTTCCTTGCGGCGCGGATGCTTCGCGGGCATATAGTCGAGCACGTCGGCAAGTCCCATCAAGTACCATCCCATCGCGCGGCCCCAGAAGTTCGGCGAACATCCGGTCTTCGGGTCGGCCCACTTCTGCTGTTTGCTTTCATCCCAGCCGTGATAGTAGAGGCCCGTGGCCGGATCCTTCATGTGTTTCGAGGCGAGAATGAACTGTCGGGCGATATCGTCGAAGAGCTCCGGCTTGCCGAACGTGGCGGCGTACTGTGCGGAGAACGGCTCGGCCATGAAGAGACCGTCGAGCCACATCTGGTAGGGATACTTCAGTTTGTGCCAGAAACCGCCGTCGCTCGTACGCGGCTGCTCCGTGAGCTGCCGGTGGAGCGTGTCGATGGCTGTGCGGTACTTCGGCTCCTTCGTCCGTTCGAGCAGGTAGAAGAGCGGACGCCCGGGCGCGATGTTGTCGAGGTTGTAGTCGGTGAAGGCGTACGTCGCGATGCGGCCGTCGGGGCGCACGTAATGGTCAGAGTTCTTCTTGATGTAGGCGAAATACTTCTCATCCTTCGTGCTGAGCCACATGCGGTGGAAGGCCTCGAGCATGAGTCCCTGTTCGTAGTTCCACTCCCCCGTCTTCGGGTACGGATACACGATGGAGTCGGGGAAGAGGCGCATGAAGTTGTCGGCGATGCGCACGGACCACGGCGCATCGGGGGCCGTGACGGGCTTGCCGTTGACGAACACGTTCTTCATTGTCACGTTGGCGACGCAGTCGAACACGTTCGGCTTCCCGATGTTGGTGAACGTGCTGTTTGTGAGCACGAAGTTCGTGACGGGCGAGCGCTTGTAGGCGTGGATGAGGATCGCATACTCGCCCTTGGTGCACGTGAGGCTGTCGATGTAGATGTTGCGGAGCACCGGTGTGAACGCGCCGGCATCGCCCTCCTCGTACTGGAAGTCGACGAGGATCGTGGCCTCCTTCACCTGACCGACGCGGATGTTGCGCGCGTAAAAGTTTTCGAGCACGCCGCCGCGGACGGAGTTTGTCTTGAACCTCAGCGCGCGGTCGAGCTCCGGGCTGTCCATGTCGCAGTTGTCGACGAACACGGTGTTCACGCCGCCGGAGACTTCGCTGCCGACGACGACGCCGCCGTGGCCGTCGAGCATCTTGCATCCGGTGATGACGACGTTCGTCGTCGGCACGTTCACCCTCCGGCCGTCGTTGTTCCGGCCGGATTTGATGGCGATGCAGTCGTCCCCCGTGTTGAAGAACGTGTTCCGGATGAGCACGTCCGCCGACGATTCGGGATCGCAGCCGTCGTTGTTCGGTCCGTGGCCCACCACCGTCACGCCGCTCACCGTGACGTTCTTCGAGAGGACGGGATGAATGAACCACATGGGCGAATCCTTGAACGTGACGCCCTCGATGAGGACGTTCGTGCACTGATACGGCTGGACGAAGTTCGGCCTGAAATAATGTCCGTCGCCGAAGACGCGATCCTTGACGGGTGTGCCCTTCGCGCCGTACTCGACGAGGAGCTTCTTGTCCGCCTGCTGTGCGGGCATTCCCTGTTCCCATCCGTATATTTTTTTTCCGCTCCAGCTCCACCAATGCTCGTTCGATCCCTGGCCGTCGAGCACGCCCTCGCCCGTGACCGCGATGTTCTTTTGCTTGTAGGCGTAGATGAGCGCGGAGTAGTTCATGCATTCGATGCCTTCCCAGCGTGTGAACACGACGGGAAGATATTTCGCGGGATCGGTGGAGAAGAGCACCGTCGCATGCTTCGTCACATGGAGATTCACATTCGATTTCAGGTGAATCGCGCCGGTCAGGAAGCGGCCCTCGGGGACGACAACGCGTCCTCCGCCTGATGCCGCGCACGCATCGATGGCGCGGGCGAACGCCCCGGTGCAGTCGCTGACGCCGTCGGGTTTCGCGCCGTATGCGGTGACAAGGAACTCTCGTGCAGGGAACACGGGAGCGACGATGCGCTGCAGGATCGCGGCCCGCCGGCTCCATTCCGCATCGATGCCCTGACCGGGGCCCACACGGGGCCCCTTTCCTGCGCCCAGGCCGGTGCCCAGGCCAGTGGAACATGCGGTAACAATGAGGATTGCGGTCAGGAGAACGCGAGCTGTCTTCGAAAGGAGGGTCATAGTAATCTCAGTAAATTTTACTTTATCGGTTCCTTTACCGATAACTTAAATTATCAACATTTCCGAATAATGTCAAGAAGTTTTTCATGAATTAATTCGGCCCCGCCCCCCCGGGACGGGCCCTGAACCCGTGCCGGGGCGCGGTGCGGCGTCTTGGATTTCTTCCGCGGCTTTCTTACATTGGGTATCCATGCGATGTCGGAATACGCCGTCGGGCATTGTTCTATCCACCACACAAAGGGATCACGTACAGATGGGCACACAGCGCGTCAATTGGCATGAATATTTCATGAACATCGCAGACCAGGTCGCCACGCGCAGCACGTGCGACAGAAAACATGTGGGCGCCGTGATCGTCCGCGACAAGACAATTCTCTCCACCGGCTACAACGGCAGCATTCGGGGCGGCGTGCACTGCGACGACGCGGGCCACGACATGGACCACGATCACTGCGTGCGCACCGTCCACGCCGAAGCCAATGCGGTGGCGCAGGCCGCAAAGAACGGCGTGCGCATCGACATGTCGGAGATCTACGTCACTGCATCTCCGTGCCTCACGTGCTTCAAACTGCTCGCCAACAGCGGCGTCCGCGTCATCCACTACAAGGAGTTCTACAGGGACGAGCGCATCAACACCTACGCGCAGGAGGCGGGCATCAAACTCGTGTATATGGGAATCTGATCGGGGGATGCGTGCACCCCTGACGGCGCGGCCGCACACACACCGCGCGCCGGCGCCCGAACACGCCGGCGCCCCGCTGCATCGCTGCAGCGGGGCGCCTCGTTTCATGCCTCTCGCCAACGGGACTCGTCTACGCCGGCACCTGTTGCGGCGACGGTACGATGATGTTCCTCAACTCCTCCTCCAGCTCGAGCAGCTGGCGGCGCATCGTCTCGCGGTACGCCTCCGACTCCTCCACGAATTTCGGGATGAGCGACTTGTAGTACGCGATTCCTTCGAGCATGTTCGCCTTGAACGCGGTGAAGTGCCTCTGCTCCTTCGAGGTGAATTCCTCGATCTGCTTTGCGATCTCGCCGCGGAGATAATCGATATACAATTGCAGCTCGTTGATGAACATGTTCGGACGGTTCTGCACCGTCATCAGGTTGATCCTGCCGTAAATGTGGCCGACCATCTCCTCGAGCGTCGCGATCCTCGAGAAGTACGCGAGGTTCGGTCCCGGACACACCGCGACGGCGATCGGCTTCTCTTCCTCGATCATATCGCTGTTGATGAGTCCGCTTGCCGCCAGATCCTCGCACAGGCAGGCCTTCGCGTGCACCTTCGCGATCTTCGCCTCCAGCACGTCGGGTGAGAATCCCTCGCCCTCGAGCTGCTTGATCTTCAGCGCCTGATATTTCCTCGATGCCGTACAGATCGGCGACTCGGTGAACTCCGTGTTCGACACGAGAAACTTCTTCGTGCACGGGCTGCCCGGCTTGTCCGCATCGACGCGCTTCATGATGAGCGTCTCGCTCGAACTGCCCCTCACGTTGTTGAACGGCACCCCGAGCGGCGAGGCGTCGCTCAGGTAGTAATCTTCTTTCTGCGCATCGGCGAGCATCTGCCGTGTCGCTTCGTCCACATTCGTCGCCTCGGGTACGAGCAGGAACGGCGAGCCCCATCCGGTTCCGTCCACCCCGTGATAGTCGCGAAGGAATGCGTCCTCTGCCGCGGTCCCGATCCCTCCCTGCACCGTGACCCACACGGGGAACGCCCGGGCGGGCACACTCACGCCCTTCTCGCGGAGCGCGGCTGTGTAGAGCTCGAAAAGCTCCACGGTGAGGGCCTCGCGACGGTTCTTGAACTCCTCGAGGATCGGTCCGAGCAGCATGCCGTCTGTGGCGAAGGCATGGCCGCCGCAATTCAATCCCGATTCGATCCGGTATTCGGAGATCCAGATGCCCTTCTTCGCAAGGATCTTTCCCTGGATGAGCGCCGACCGGAAATCGCTCACCTTCAGGATCACCTGCTTCGTAAGCTTCCCGTCCGCATCGGGCAGAAACTCGGGACATCTGGCCATGTACGAGAACAACCGGGGATTCAGTCCCGCCGAGAGCACGACGGACGATTGCAGCTCGCTCCTGACGAATCCTCTGAGCGCGGCGACGGCGTCGGTAAAGTCGGCCGAGAGCGTGACGCCGCCGGCACCGACGTTGACCTTGTCGAGCTTCGTCATGATGTTCACATCGATCTGGCCGGCAACGATACGCGAGCGCAATTCCGCCTGCAGCGCGGCCTGCGCATCCGTGTCCGTCGTGTGCATCATGCGCTGATACAGCGCCTTGAGCGGGGAACGGTCGGCGAGCAATTCAAAATATTTCACGATTTCGCTCCGGCTCTCGAATGCGGAGGCGCGGAGTTCCTCGAGCTGCTTCTGTACCGCCCGATGGAGAAGGTTGAGGTACTCGGTGATCCTGCGGGCCCTGTAATCCTCTTCCTTCGGTGAGATGGGGGTGTACGCTTCGCCATAGACGGATGCGTAATGCTTCCGCATGTGCTCGATCAGGATGTCGTCCACGATGGAGACGACCGATGAGATGCCGAAACGGCCGACACGAAGCGGCGTGTCGATTGAAAACGCGAGTCCCAGTACGGGGATGTGGAACGAATGAACTGCAGATTCTTGCATAACTCTCCTTCTTTCTTTCCCTTTGCCACTCCATGCTCAGCGGTCGTCTCTATAAAAAGAAGGAGTGTTGTGTTACTCTAATTTGGCATTTTTTTCTCATATTTCAAAATCCGTCGGCACGACGCCGCCTCTGTTTGGCGCGGTTCGCCGCGGTCGAACCATTCGCAGGGGTTATTAAACCGAAATCCACGCCGATAATAAGTACACCTGCACAGACACACATACTCGACTCGTTCACATGCTCCGCCCGGGGGGGAGGGCCCTATGACGACCGTTGAAAAAGCCGATAGCGGCATGCTCGACGACATTCACGCGCTTCTCACAACCTGTCGCACACATCATACAGGCTCCGAATCGAGGCACCGCCATGCCGAAGACACAGTGCTCTCCGGCGGGGACGCATCGGGATTCGTCCTCGTCGATCACGCCGCCATCGTGGGCTTCCTCGGCACGATCTTCTCGGAGCGTTCGATCGACGGACGGACCGAACCGTTCTGCAACGTGTGCCGCTGGATCGTCACACCGGACCACAGGAGCGACGCCGCGCGGCTGCTCGAACCGCTCTACGGCCTGCGCGATCACACACTCACGTACTTCAGTCCGTCGCCCGCCGCCCGACATCTCTTCGAACGCCTGGGATTTCAGTACCTCGATTTCGCCGCGCGGATCTTCTCTCCGCATCCGATGCTCTTCCGCGTCAAGCCGGAGTCCGAGTATTCCGTGCTCACCGATCCCGACGCGATCGCGTCCCTCCTTGACGACGCGGAGAGGAAGCTGCTTGAGGACCATCGGCCGTACGCCTGCGGGCATGTGCTCGTGCGGCACGAACGGGATGAGAGGTCGTGTTATTGCATCTACACGACGATCACCCGAAATTCCCTCCGGTTCAGCCACCTCCACCACCTGTCGGACGCGGCCGTCTTCCTCGATGCGGTGGACGCGATCGGGAACAGCCTGTTCGACGCGCACAAGACGCTCTTCCTGAAAGTGGATACGCGACTGCTCGGCGGGCATCACGCGACGCACTCCATTCCGTTCACCGTGAATCCTCCGCGCATGTACAGATCGGAGCATCTCCGCCCCGACCAGATCGACAACCTCTACTCGGAACTCGTCTGCTTCAGCCGCTGAGCGAACAGTTCGCCCAGAAATGGCAAAGGGGCTCAGGAAATCCTGAGCCCCTCTGCGTATGTGTGTCCGATCGTCATCAGGCTGCGTGTGCGTGCGGCCAGCGGCGCATGTTATTTCAACATCGTCATTTTTTTGCTGATCGTCATGCCGGGTGTCGAGAGCCGGTAGATGTAGACGCCGGAGACGAGGCGCGAGCCGTCGTAGTCCACCGCATACTGTCCGGCCTGCTTCTGTTCGTTGAACACCGTTGCGACGTTCCTGCCGAGCATGTCGAAGATCTCGAGCTTCGCCTGTGTCGCCGCGGGCAGCGAGAACACGATCTTCGTCGCGGGATTGAACGGGTTCGGATAGTTCTGTTCGAGCGTGAACTCCGTTGGCACCGCACCTTCGATCCTGTTCACACCGCTTGTAATCTTAAACCAGTTGAGCGAACCGACGGGTGTACCGCCGGTGCCGCCCGTGTACGCCGGCGATGTTGTCGGGTAGCGCAAATCGAGCGTGTCGCGAAGATAGGCATAGCCCTTCCTGTCGAAATCGTTCGGATCGGTCGCGGTTCCGTATGTCCACGCGCCCGGGGTGTTCTTCGTCTTGTTGCCGCCTGAGGGCGAACGGTACCAGCGCATCATCTGCGTCATGAGTTTCGGGGCCTTGTTGAACGCGAGCGGGATCTTCGTGAACGCCTTCGTCGAATCCGCGCCGAGCCGTCCATTGAGGTGCCACGTGAGGATCGCTCCCTCGCCCGTCACGCCGGCCGATGCGTACTGGTTGTAATACGCCTGTCCCGAATCGGACACTGTGTAATAGTTGTTCGAGATCGTCCAGTTCGTCGTCGTGTTCGGGAATGTGAAGATCCAGTTCATGCGCGCCTTACCGTACGGATCCTTTTCGCCGCTCGGAATGAATTCGGCCTGGCGTGTGGCGTCGGAATCGTTGCCCATCGCGAAGGCGTCGACGAAGAGGTTGTTCGTGATGATCGCCCGGTCGCCCATCGTGCCGAGGGAGAGGACGCCGTGGTAGGACGAGCCGTTCACGAGCGTGTTGTGGTCGAATTTGAAATATTTGATCGCGCCGGTGGATGTGCCGGTCGCCGTCGCCGGATAGTGGCGGATGATGCGGTCGAGCCAGTTGACCCATGTATTGTTCATGAGGATCACCGTGTCGCATGATGCGGCACGAAGGTCGATGCCCTTGCCCGCGCCGAAGTTCGAGCGGCCGAGGTAGCCCATGTTTGCGAAGATCGTATTTGTGATCTTGATCGTGCCCGGCGCGCCGTCCGTGCGGATGTGGTTGCCGTTCGAGTTCGAGAGGATGCAGCTGTCGATCGTAATGTTCACGCCCGAGGCTGTCGACGGGATCTGGATCAATCCGCCCTGCATGTTCCAGCGGTTCGTGTCGACGGGTTCATAATAACCGGTGACCTGGATGTTCCGCATTTCAAGACTGCCGGCCGTCTGGAAGAGCTGTCCCGGGGGATTCCACGGTGAGGCGCCGCTGCCCGTGGGATAGAGCATGATGATCGGCTTCTTCGTCGTGTTGCTGTCGTTCGCTTTCAATCGCAAGGTCCATCCTGCCGTTGTGGCGAAGACGGCGTTCGATACGTAGAGTGCGCCGCGCGTGAGCACATAGACGCGGTTGGGAAGCTTCGCAATCGCCGTATCCGCGGCGATCTGCTGGTTCAGCGTCAGGCTCGCTCCGCCTGTCCACGGTGTGAGGCGCAATTCCTGCGCTTGCAGGAACAGTGGCAGCGCCATGAACAATACAAGACCAGCAATAGTAATTC
>JAVBYH010000319.1 GCA_030824175.1 Bacteroidota bacterium
CGCCGCCCGCGTCGTAGTCCGTCGGAAGATTGCGGAGCCGGAACTCGTTCAGCGTGACGCGCGTGGTGTCGAAGCGGAGCTTTCCCTCGCACTGGTATGTGATGCCGTTGTTGAGCAGGCGGAACGATCCGGTGCGGAGGTCCGCATCGCCGTCGAAGCGGGGTTCCTTCAGCGAGCCGGTGAGGCGGATCGAACTCTTCAGGATGCCGCGCACATTCGAGACCTCGGGAATGAACGGATCGAACAGGCTCATCTGAATATTGTTCGTCGTCAGCAGCACGTCCATGCCGCCGATGCCCAGCCTGTCGCCGGCCCCGATGAATGCAAGATCGAGGGGAACGGTGCCGCGGAGGTCGAGATCTTCCTGCGCGCCTGTGGGGGTTTCGTGCGAGATGCGGCACGAGATGTCGCTGCGCCGGTCCGCGTAGTCGATCTTTGCGGCGACCGTGCCGAATTGCGTCTCGCGGTAGGCGATGTCGTACCCGCGGAACGACCCGAAGATCGTCGGCGAGCGGAGTGTTCCGCCGAGGAACACGTCCGCGTCCCACGCGCCGCCGAAGAGCGTCGCATTGGCCCGGAACCTGGGAGACGCGCTGAAGTGACGGATGTCGGGGAACGAAAAATTCGTGAGGAACGCCGCACCCGTCAGCCGGCTGCCGAGGTCGAGCGAACCGTACGCGACGAGCTCCGATTCGCCGTGAATGAACGACGACGAGTCGAGCCTGATCCCCTGTTCGCCGATCGTGATGTTCACGGGTGCCTGGCTCTTGAGGTCGAATCCGTAGTATCTGAAATTCAGCGTCGAGAACGAGAACCGGTGCGACGGCTGCATGAGCTGCACCGTGCCGGAGGAGGTGATGGAGATCGTCGTGTCGATGTCCCCGGAGACGGCAAGCGAACCGGTGCGCCCCTCGAGCGTCAGGCTCACCGAGGGGGAATGGAGAAACGTGGAAGCGATACGGAAATCTTTCGCGAAGAACCGGATGTCCACCTTCATGGGACTCTGCTGGTTGAAGATGCTGTCTCGCTTCATGTGGGAAAGCGAATATTTCAACAGGAGGTCCCGCGCCGCCACCGGTGTTTCGGTCTGGGCGTATGTTCCTTTGGTGATGACGATCTTCCCGTCGGCCGAGAGCGTGTCCGCGCCGCCGGAGATCGTGCCTTCGAGCGTGCCGAGCACGGAGAGCGGTGCGGTGTTGAAGAAGACGCTCACGGGTTTGAGATCTTTGAGTGTCGCCGCGTAGGTGATCCGAAACGGGTCGTCCCGCCGGCCGGCCGAACGCACGAAGACGGGTTCGTCGACGGCTGACGAATCGCCGTATGCGTAACCGAAGAGACGGCGCTGCTCCTTGTAGGCATCGCGAATGCCGATTGCGTGCGCCTTCACCGCGGCCACCACTCCCTCGAGCGTGAAGTCGCCATTCAGCGAGACATCGGCGACCGGGGATTCGAGGCGTATCGTCTTTCCCTCGGGCGTTTGGCGAGCCTCCGCGATCACAACGGAGCTGTCGAACATGTAGGCGCCGAAAGCCGAGGGCATGAAACGGAGGTTCAGATTCGCATTCGCCTCGAGGAAGGAGAAGCGATCCGCGTCGGCGGCGAACGAGAACGAGATCGCGGAGCCGTAGTAGGGATCCCTGAGCACGGCGGCCATGTCGAGTGCGCGCACGACGCCGGTGAGCCTATACGCCGGACCGTCCACTCCGTTATAATCGAGCGCCCCCTGGAGGCCGACGATGCCCTTCGGGGAGGAAAGCACGCATTCGCCCTTGACGATCCGGTCCGATGCCGTGAGCGTGCTGCCGAAATGCGAGACGGGAATGTCGTAGAACACGGAGGAATCCGCCGTCACCTCGAGCCGCGAACGCAGTTCTTCGATGGAGGTGCCCTCGCCGGTGATCTTCGCCGCAAAATTCAGGCGGGACTGGAGGCTGGGTTCCCGGAAGAATGCCTTGAGATTCACGTTCCTGCCCGTGGCCGTTGCCGTGTACGTCATGACGTCGCCGGTGAGGTTCATGACGCCGGCCACGCCGAGCACACCCTCCGACGTCTGCAGCGTACCGTCCGCATGGAAATCGAGCGGCCTGCCGTGGAACGTGCAGTCAAGGATCGCCGTGCCGGCATCGCTGAAATCGGGAATTGAAAAATACGGCATGAGCTCCACCACGTCTGCCGGATGAATCACGCTCTGATGCGATTCGCCATGGATGAACAAGTCGCGCGGACGGTGCAGATTGCTCACCCTGCCGTTCAAATGGAGCACCGTTTGGTTGAACGACGCGTCGAGTTTCGTGATGTCGATGGCGCTGAATCGCCCCTTCGCCTGAACATCGAGGAAGACGCTGCCGTTGAGGAACATGAGCGAGGGCAGGAATGTTTGTATGTCGCGCGATGCGACCGTGGAGGAAACGATCCTGGCTTCCACCGGTATGAACTGCAGCTCGCGCAGATCCCTGATATCGAATGCGTCGATGCCGGAGGCGGAGGCGTTCAGTTCGATGTGCGAGTGCGGCGTCTCCAGGAGCAGGGATGAGACGGAGGCGGCCACCGGTGTGTGCACAACCCGTGCGGAGAATTTATCGAGCCGAAAGTTCTCCCTGCGCGACTCGAACGAGATGTTGTGGATCGTCACGAATTGTTCCCGCTCCGTGTACGTGCCGCTGAGTTCGATGTTCAGCGCGCGCAGGTCGAGGTTCGAATAATTGAGCGTCCGTTCGGAGAGCGAGTCGTTGTGCGCGCGAGCCAGGTCCGTCGAGTCGATGAGCCGGAAGCGGGCGTTGCGGATGACGAGATGTTTCGCGATGATCATCCACGGCGACGGCGTCGAATCGCGTTCGGCCTTCTCCTTCGGAAGCCGGTTGACGTTCCACGTGCTGTCGGAGAATTTAATGAGCGTCACGGTGGGATTGGTGAGTTCGATCGAAACGATATTGATCTTCTTGTCCCACAGCGGCCAGGGATCGTACCGGATGGCGATGGAGCCGCTCTCGATGAACGGCGCATTGTTCACGTAGACCGCCACAGTGTCGATTTGGAATCCGGTAATGATGTTCCCGTGGATATCGCCGATGTACACGGAGGCGTTGAGGGACTTCTCGACGCTTCCGTACACGATCGCTCGCGCCGTATCCTTGAACGCCGCCGTCTGCGTGAACACGGCGAAGCCGATCACGAGGGCGATGAGCAGAACGGAGCTATAGAGCAATATTTTGGCGAGTATGCGCAGCTCGTGCCTTTCGGGTGCGTTAAGTAAAACGGTGCTTGATGATCTCGATGATGTTCGTCGTCGACCGATCGGGAACGAATTCGATCGTCTGCACTGCCCCGCCCGCGGCCTCGACGACATCCTTGCCGACGATGGCGTTTATATTCCAGTCCGCCCCCTTCACAAGTACATCGGGCACGAGGGCGGTGATGATGTCGATGGGCGTGTCCTGCTCGAAGAGACAGACGGCATCAACGCACGCCAGCTGGGAGATGATGTACGCCCTGTCCGCCTCGGGCACGACGGGCCGGAGCGGCCCCTTGATGCGCCTGACAGACGCGTCCGCGTTCATGCCGACGATGAGCGTGTCGCCGAGTTTTTTTGATGCGTTCAGATATTCCACATGCCCGCGATGGAGGATGTCGAAGACACCGTTCGTGAAAACGACGGAGAGTCCAAACGCCTTCCACTCGGCCCGCTGCTCGACGAGCTCGGCGAGCGTGTATACACGTCCCATACTGACCTTTTTAATGTTTTTGTGTAGGGCGAGATTTATCTCGCCCATGTTCCGATTTATCCTTTGCCGTCGGAGAGGATCTTTTGTTTCAATATATCCGGATCGATGGGCACGATGCCGACCTCGCCGCAGACAATGCCGCCGGCATAGTTCGCGATCGCCGCGGCTTCCTTCACGGTGGCGCCCGATGCCAGGAGCATCGTAAGCGTGGCGATGACCGTGTCGCCTGCCCCCGACACGTCGGCGATCTTGCGCGCCACCGTCGGAATATGCGTCACATCCCCGTTGCGCTCGAAGAGGCTCATCCCCTTCTCGGAGCGCGTGAGCAGGATGTTCTCGGCGTGGAGTTTTTCGAGGAGCAGTTTCCCCGCCTCGATCACATCCGCTTCGGTGCGGAACTTCTTGCCGATGGCCTCTTCGGCCTCCTTCTTGTTCGGCTTGAAGAGCGTCACATGCTGATATTCGAAGAAATTGTTGAACTTGGGGTCGATCGTCACGATCTTCCCTTTCTCATTGACAAGCTCGATAACGCTGCGGATGAGGTCCTTGACGATGACGCCCTTGTTGTAATCCTCGATGATGACGGCGTCGATCGAGTCCATGTGCTCTCGCAGCACGTCGATGATCTGTTTCTGTATAGTGCCGTCGATGTCGCGCTTGTCCTCGCTGTCCACGCGCACGACGTGCTGGTCCTGCGCGATGACGCGCGTCTTGATCGTCGTCGGGCGGGTCGCATCGGTGATGATGCCGTATGTCGGGCAGTCCATCTGCGCGAGCATGTCGCGGAATTCGCCGCCGTGGGTGTTGTTGCCCACGACGCCGACGAGGATCGGGATGCCGCCGAGCGCCTTGATGTTGTTCGCCACGTTGGCGGCGCCGCCGAGGCGGGAGGTTTCGCTCTCGATCTCGACCACGGGCACAGGTGCCTCGGGGGAGATGCGCGTGACGGTGCCCCACATGTAGCGGTCGATCATCACGTCGCCCACGACGGCGATGCGTTTGTTTTTAAAATGCGCGAAGAGCTCGTTCAGGCGCGCGCTCGAGAATGATTTCATCCTGGATTCCTCTGCAATTGTCGAAACGGCGGACGGCAAGGTCCGATTTCCCTCAATAAAAAATATACCCAAATCAACGCCGACAATCAAGAATGCGTCTCCGGCGGTGAGGCGATCAGGCCCGAACGGGGCGAGATGAATCCCGCCCTACAAAGCGATGTACGGCAAAAAATGGAGGGGCGTCGTGCATACGCCCCTGGGATGTACATAAAAAGGCCGGTGCGTTATTCACGCACCGGCCTCGTGGAGACTGTTTCTCTGACCGAACACTTATTTCATGAGCAGCATCTTGGCGGACTGTGTGAATCCGGTGGATGTGCGCAGCGTGTAGAAATACACGCCCGAGTTCATGTTCTTCGCGTCGAATGTGGCTGTGAACGCGCCGGCTTCATAGCGGCCTTCGGCCAATGTCGCGACTTCCTTGCCAAGCACGTCGTAGACCTTCAGGCTGATGTTGCCAGCCGAGGGGAGCGAGAACTTGATCGTCGTGGACGGGTTGAAGGGGTTCGGATAGTTCTGGCCGAGCGTATAGGACGATGCAACCGTGCCTTCTTCGCGTTGGACCGATGTTGAACCCTTGATGAAGCGCTGGATCGTATATGTGCCGGCCTTTGCACCGAACATGATAACATAGACGGAGTCGCCGCTCATCGAGGTGGATACACCGCGCGGACGCAGGTTCACGGAGTCTGCTGCTGTGAATGCACCGATGCCGTTCCATTTGATGCTATCCTTAATGGCGTTTGTTGCGGGATCCCAGAGATACCATGTATGCGAGCTGTAGTATGTGGTGACGCCGGGATAACGGTTCGGCTTGTCGTTGC
Organism: Bacteroidota bacterium; assembly: GCA_030824175.1. Classification (GTDB taxonomy): domain Bacteria; phylum Bacteroidota; class Ignavibacteria; order UBA10030; family UBA8401; genus CAISDA01. Next base: position 5,602 of record JAVBYH010000319.1, read on the forward strand.
CCGAACCGGCGGATGCCCACAGCATGTCTGTTTTTCCGGCGCGCGTGATAGCTTCGCAATCGAAGCCTTGCAGCACCGTATCTGCCGTGAAGCCGAGGAGCGGATCGCCCGTATAGCGGATGATGCAATGTCCCGTGTAACCGGCATAATACACCTTGTCGCCGGCGCGTGAAACGGTGAGTGTGCGCGAGAAGAACCGTGTCGTATCTGTCACGTTGCCTTGTTTGACGCCCGATTTATTGAACATTTGCAGGGGACCCTGGTTGTTGAAGACCGGCGCCGTGTAAATGTTGCCGGCGACGTCTGCCGAGGCCGCGGTGCTGCCATTCAAATGCGTCAATACGATCTTCGTCAGCACGGCACCCGTGCGATAATCGAGGAGGTACACATTGTCGAACCAGACGAACAGGATGTTGCCGTCGGGAGTCGTCATAAGACCGCGTCCCGTGCCGCCCTGAGCGCCGCCAAGGATGCCGCCCTTGAACAGAGTGTCGTTGACGGCTCCGCCTTTCAGAACCATCAACGGTGAGAACGATGCCGGTGTTCCGTCGGCCTTGAATACGCGAACGGGCAGTGTCGCTTTTTTGACGCCCGTTCCCTGTTCCACAAGACTGTCGCCGGGAACATAGTAGTTATAGTTGACTGTCCACACATTGCCGTCGAGACCGACGGCGACACCGTGAAGGCCGTTGCCCGAACCGATGAGGACGGAATCTTCCTTGGAGGAGTTCGGAAATTTCGAGTCGAATTTGTATTGCGCCTGCGTCAACGAGATTGCCGCAAGCGTTACGATGACAAGGAGAAAAAATTTTTTCATATGAATCCTCTTGGTTAATGAGTGGATATGGTGATGACCGTCTGTGTTACTCTCTTCCGTAATAGGGAGCGCCTTGTTTCTGTATATCAACCTTCAACAACACCTGGGGGGTCTTGGATGTCGCATCGTTTTCACGGACCACGTAGAGGATCGTTCCCGTGCCCCATTGGAACGTGACGACCTTCGGACCGATGAGGCCGTTCATGAGGGGCACCGGTGCCGCATTTTGTCCCGGCACGACAAGGATGCCCGCTGCGCCGTCCGTGCCGACGTACATCGTGCCCGCGGCGTCGAACGTGAGCGCGGAGATCCTCGCAAACTTGTACCCCGATTGCGAGCTCAGCGTAAAATACGTCGTCGGTGTACCAAGGCTCGTGTCGGCGGCGTTGATCGGAAATTTGTAGACCGCTTCCGTCGTGTCTGTCGATGTGATGACATTGGCGCCGACATAGAGGGCTCCATTAAAGACGCGGACCGCACGGACAACGCCGGAGAACGGAAACTCGCGCGCCTGCTTGTATTTGTTGATGCGGTAGATTCCGGTGTTCAGATCGCCGCCGCCCCAGATGTTCTTCTGCGCATCGTAGTCGAAGTCGTCGATGTTGTTCATCGGCGGCGAAGACACCCTCGACACGAGAATTTTGGGGGCCACAACCGCATTGGGATCGCAGTAGAAGATCGCGAACGCCCGGCGGGCGGCAAGCAACGTATCGCCTGGTCCAACTTTTAACGTTGAAAAGTTCGTTTCCGTTCCTTTCAGCGCGTACTGTGTGCGCACACCGGCCGGCGTGATCTTATAGACGCCGAGGCCGACGCCGCTGCCGGTCGTCAGGTTCACCAGCAGGTTGCCGTTCCTGTCGATCGCGAGGGCATACGGCTTTTCCTTCTCGGCATCGATGCCGTCCACGTTGACGATGGACGGCTTGATGTTCAGGTATTTGATTTCGCTGAATTTGTCGGATCCGAGCACGGAGACCTTCACCTTCACGGAATCCTTGACGAGGTTCGGCGTCCGCACGCGGAGAAGCGTGGGGGTCGCGGACAGGATCTCGGCGGGGACGGCGTCGAAGAAGACGATGATCTTCGACGCGTCGGTGGTGAAATTAGAGCCTGCAAGCGCGAGCGTTGTCACGTTAGAGAGCGGATACGGCGCGTTCTCCGGCGTGATCGCCGTAACGACCGGCTGCGCGCCCGAGACATAATCCTTATCATAGAGGCTCGATGCGGGATCCTTCTTGCACCCGTTGATAAGGCTGAGGAGCACAACTGCGGCAAAGAGTATTCGACTGTTCATATTTTTCATATGCGTATGGGATGTCAAATGATATTAGAAATACATTTGTAACGAAAAACGGTTGACGTTGCCGAACACGCCGAAGGGCGTGTATGCGTAATCGATGCCGATGCCGATGCCCTCGAACGTATGCTGCAGGCCGACACCCACCGTGAAATCCTGTTCGTCGTAGCCGAACATGTAGCCGCCTCTGAGGGCCAGCGTTTTCATGAAGACGTATTCCATGCCGAGGTTCACCGTTTCAGGAAAATCGCGCGCGTTGATCGCGTCCACGGAGATGAGCAGCGGATCGGAGAACTTGCCTTCGGCGATAAAATCCATGACGTTGGCCGAGATGCCGATGCGGAACATAAGCGGAAGCTGGAAGCCTTCGCGCTGATATTTCACTTCCTTCGAGAAGTTCTTGATGCTCGCGGCGAAGTTGAGACTCTTGAATCCCGTCTTGTAGAACATGCCGAAGTCGAACGACATCACGTCGATCGTGTTCTCGTTCGCGATCGGATTCCGGTTGGCATCGACCGTGTTGAAGCCGTCGCCGAGATCCTGACGGTTCCATGCGACGCGCGCACCGATGGCGAACCTGTCGGAGAGCGCGCGCGAATACCCGACGCCAAGAGACACCGCCACGGGCGTAAACGTTCCCATGTCCATGTATCCGTCCACATTGTCGGCGCGCACCGTCCGGAGGAACTCTCCGTAGTTCACCGATTGGTATGTGATCCCGAACACGCCATATTCGTGGTTCGGCGTCGCGATTGCGACGCTGCCGTAGTAATGCTTGATGTCGGCAATCCATTGCGTGTTGCCGAATTCGGCGTGGGCGGAGGATTGCATGCGCGCCATGCCGGCCGGATTGAAGAAGAGCGAGGAGGAATTCCCTTCAACGGACGTCACCGCTTCGCCCATCGCGACGGCTCTCGGGTCGGTGGCCACGTTCAGGAATTTCAACCCCGTTTGTGCGAGTTTTTTGTTTTGTGCTGAGGCCGGAACCATCGCACAGACGAGGAACAGAAGGACAATGTAATTTTTCATAGTAACCTGCTGATTGATAAACGCTTATTTCAGGATATCGACTCCCGTTACGGTGAGCGACAGATCCTTCACCTTGACGGTTATTTTTGTTGTTGTTAACGTGTCAGTCACCGCGGCGCCTGTGTAAGCCTTCCAGTTGACGAAGAGCTGCACGGTCATGCGCCTGCTGCAGGAATCGGGATTGATGCTCGGCTTGTATGTGAACTGTGTTTCGGACGGAAAGATGCGCGCCGTCGTGAGGACGCTGTCCTTGCCGAAGGTCCGCACGGCACCGGAGACCTTGCCGAATTGATAAAACGTATACTGCGTTCCGCCGACAAGCTTCATCGAGTCGAGCTTCGAGGTGACCGCGGCGCTAATAGTCAGCTGTGCATCGGCGCCCGATTCGATGTTCGAGATTTTATAGATGGCCGGGGCAAATGTGAACTTCAGCGTATCCTTCAGATTCGAGGCGCTGACCGCTACGTCGAAACTGAATCCGCCGTCGTCCGCCGAAAAATTCTCGATTCCGGATGGTCGTTCCCATACGGTGCTGGAATACGGGCGCCAGACGGAATTGTATTCCGACGAGTTGGTGGATTTTTGGCAGGACGAGATCATGCACGCACCTGCACACATACACAGCAAGAAGAGGAAATGTTTCATACGAGTGTCCAAAGTGTGGTTACCGGATAACGACAAATTTATAAATTCCGCGGTCTCCCTGCGGCGCATCGATCACAGCTATGTAGATACCGCTGACGATGATCTGGTTCGACGACGTCGTCAGATCGTAATCCTGCGAACCCGTGCCGTCCGTGTGCTCGATCGTCTTGATCTGTTCGCCGAGTTCCGTATAGATCCGGATGGTGCACACCCCGGGGATGTTCTTGAATACGATCTTGTCCTGCTGTCCCGGCCACAGAAGCGTATTCGATGTGGCGCCGATGTTGTACGGATTCGGGACGATGCGGACTTTCGATTTCTCGAGTGTCAACGCCGCGCCCAGGCGCCGGTATGCCGGCGAGTACGTCTGGGTGTAATACCGTCCGCTCGTCAGGCGTCCCGCCGGGGTCTGTCCAACACCGGTATTGTCCGACGCCTTTCCGACGGAAACGAGATAGTAGTAATAGGCGACGTCGAAATCGGCGAGCGTGTCGTCGAATGCACGAACCGAGGCGGCACCGTCCCAGATCTTGTAGTAAGCGCTGTCGTACTGGGCCTTTGCGCGCCACACTTCCCACCCATCGATCTTCGGATCGCTCGGGGCTGTCCATTCAAGACCGATCTTGTTCGCCTTGCTCGACACGTTGAGAACTGTCGGGGGCGGGGGTCCCTGCGGAATGGCATAGCCGCTGTTGTAGTTGGCCAGCGCCCGGCGAACCGACTTGAAGAGTGAATCCTTGCCGGTGAAGACCCATGCATTCTTCGAAAGCGGACCGAGCCCCTTGAATGTGACGAGAGCGCCGGAATTAGCCTTGAACGCCTTGCCGATCTCAACCGAGGCTTCCCAGCCGATGCCGGCTGCGACTTCCGCGATCACGATATGGACGCTTTCGGACGGGGCGATCGTATACGGACCGTAGCCCATGGCCATGGACTGCCCGCCCGAGGTGCCGAGCGCGGGATCACCCGTAGTAGGCGTAAGAAGATCCGCGTGACGAGGTATTACATGACCGCGTGTGATCATCTTCCACTGACCGTCCATGGCAGACGAGTTGTATTGGTCAAGGGATCCGGACGTAACAAGCGGACCATCTGAGCCTTCATATGCCGTGGTGGACGGTTGGCGCTTGTCGTCCGTTGTATCCTTTGTTGATTTGTCTGCGTGCAGAGTGGCCCAGCCGATGAACTGATACGCTCCGAGGCGGCCGACCGTGTCGCCTGCCAGATGGCCTGTGGCCGCCTTGAAGATCGGTCCGCCGATGTTGTCGTAGCCGCCCGAGAACGAGGGATAGTAGCCGTGCCATGCGAAGCTGACGCGGAGGTCGTTGTTGTCCGTGTTGGACGCGAAATATTTGGCCGGTCCCGGATTCGATGTATCACCCCGCACGTCGTTCACCGTGTTTTTGCCGTACGCGATGGGATCGCCGATCACCGGTTGCACGTCTCGACTAATTCCGAAACGGTTTTGGAAATATGCATAAACATTGTTCAGCGTCACTGGGGCACGCTTCGTCCCAACATCATCGATGATGCCGGTATTTGTAAAAGTGTAATCATAAATGATATAATTGTCGTGAAACGACTGGCTGAAGGCGATTACTTTTCGATGTATTGTGAGTCCAATTGGCGTATGGGCGACGTTGTCCAGCTGACGATCCCAACGAAGTGATGGATCTACTTCATCGTTATATATTCTTTCAACGAACGATTGCACTCCGTTTACCGTGACTTTCGTCGGCTCGTATTTACTCACCATATTGAACCGAACAGGGAACGATTCTCCGGGGAGGGACCCTACAGTACTGCGAGGACCGATGTGCACGATCTTGTACGGGAACGTGCCTTTCGCTTCAGTATAATTCGTTGTGCCGATCCACAAGCTTTTTGCAGCCTGCATATCCGTCGTACGATAAATTGCAGGCCATCGTAGACCGTCGGATTGGTCTGCAACTTTGCCAGTCCGCCCCAATTCGATTTCAGATCCATATTTTGAATACATATTATGAAGTGAACCGACGGTAAGCCATTGATACGGATTGGCAATCTGAGCAACAGTCCCGGATGATACAATAAATATAAATCCTGTGAGTAGACGTAAGTATTTCATAGTATCCTCATTAACACATTTTATTTTAAAAGTCGAAACTGAGTTTGATGCCCCAGAAAATATCGCGCGGGTTCAGGAACACGAGGAAGTCCATGTTCGGCATGTCGATGTACGCCTTGTCCTCGAGGATCTGGTCCATGCGGCCCTTGTCGACCTCGGTCCAGCCCGATCCCTTGTTCTCCATGTAGCGGCCGGTGGATTTTTCCCAATACACCGCGTTCGGCACGACGTAGCTTGCGTTCGCGACGGAGTTCACCGGTTCGATGTGCACGTACGCGACGCCTTCCTTGCGCGTGTCGCCCGGACGATCCTCGCCCGGCACGTTGATGTAGTTGAAGCGTGTCTGGTAGACGTCGGCCGGCATATGGAGCGACTGCCAGTATTGGTTTTCATCGTCGATGCTCGTGAATCCGTATTTCGAGAAGTTCCGGATGTTCAGGAAGTTGTTGATGTCGGCGAAGAACTGGAGATTCGCCGATCCGATCTTGAAGTTTTTCGAGACGCGGAGGTTCGCCGAATATGTGTCGAGCCATTGCACATTGTACTGCACATCGGGAATGGAGCTCGACCGACTGCCAGTCCATGTGTCGTGCGTGCCCGAGGACCATGACGCCGTCATGTTCAATCTCCAATCGTTCAACAGGCCGACGCCGGCAAGGTTTGCCTCGTTCAGCATGTAGTCGACGGGCGTGAAGAGGTCGATGCTGACGCGCGCGTACGGAGCCGGAATGGGCTTCGTCTGATAGAGGTCGTTCGTATGCGTGGCCTCGTAGTTCATCTGTGAGACAATACTTTCCGATAACTGACGGTATCCAAACCTTCCTGTCGATC
>JAVBYH010000317.1 GCA_030824175.1 Bacteroidota bacterium
ATCGCGCCTGCCGTTCGATGCCGGGCATCCTCGCGGCCGGACTCCATGCGTACGACGGCCAGATCGGCGCGAGCGATCCGGCGATGCGCATTCTGGAATGCCGCACCACGTTCGAGCCGGTGCGGGAGCTGCAGGATGCCCTGCAGGAAGAGGACCGCGCGAGGCCCATGCTCATCGCCGGCGGATCGCCCACGTTCCCCCTCCACGCGCAGAAGGCGGATGTCGAATGCAGTCCCGGAACGTTCATCTATTGGGACAAGAGCTACGAGACGCTGCTGCCCGAGCAGCCGTTCTTGCCGGCGGCACTCGTGATCACACGCGTCGTCTCGATGCCGTCGAAGACGATGCTCTGTCTCGATGCCGGATACAAGTCCGTCGCTTCCGAAAAGGACATCCATCACCGGTTGTTCTTTCTCAATGCGCCTGATGTGCGATGCCTCAGCCACAGCGAGGAGCACCTCGTCATCGACGCCGGCGAGGGCCATCCGTTCATGATCGGGAGCCTGCTCTACGGCGTGCCGTACCATGTGTGTCCGACATGCGCCCTCTACGAGAAAGCCGTCACCGTGTGCGATCACGCCGTCTCGGGCGAGTGGACAATGATCGCGCGCAACAGGACGATCACAATCTGACATACTCGACGTGATGTCATCCACAACATTGTAGGGCGAAATGATATTTCGCCCTTTCGAATGCCCGCAGCATGCTTGAACCGGGGCGAAACGCCGTTTCGCCCTACAATTCATATAACACTAATATGCCCATATGATACATAAAACTCTCCTTGTCGCGCTCATGTGCGCAGCCGCGGCGATCGCCGTCGCCGGACCGAAGAATGAGAAAACCGCCGCCGACGCGCTTGTGTCGCACATCGACACGACGGTGAAGCCCGGGGACGATTTTTTCCTCTATGCGAACGGCCGGTGGTTCAGGGAGAATCCGATCCCGGCAAGCGAGCAAAGCAACGGGCTCTGGCAGCTCATCCAGGACACGATCAACGCGCAGGTACGGTCGATCTGCGAAACCTCCGCGGGCCTGACCGCTTCGAAGCCGGGCAGCAACAAGCGGAAGATCGGGGATTTCTTTCTCTCGGGGATGGACAGCGCGGCGCTCAACAGCCGCGGCGTCGAGGACCTGCGCGAGGAATTTACGATGATCGAACGCATCGTTGACCGGGCAGGGGTGATGAAGGCCGCGGCGCACATTCATGTCGTCGCCGGTTCGCCATTGTTCGGATTCTATATCGGACAGGACGACAAGAACAGCAGCAAGAATGCGGTGTTCGTGTCGCAGGGCGGACTGAGCCTGCCGGACCGGAATTATTATTTCGACACAGATGCGCGCACCGTGCGGATCCGCGAGAAATTCGTGATGCATCTGCAGTCGATGTTCGCCATCATGGGGTACGACATCGCGCACGCATCCGCCGCAGCGTCGCGGGTGATGGCGCTCGAAACCTCGCTCGCACGCGCCTCGCGCAAGCGCGAAGACACGCGCGATCCGCTGAAGAATTACACGAAGCTCTCGTTCGCCGCACTCGCCTCGAGCACGCCGGCGATCGACTGGTCCGCCTTCATGCGGGGCGTCGGTCTGAAACGCGTCGACACGGTGATCGTGGGTCAGCCCGAATTCCTGACGGCCCTGGACAGTTTGATGACGTCGCTTCCCGTGGACGACTGGAAGCACTACCTGAAATACAATCTCGTGCGCAGCCTCGCGCGCTCGCTCGACGACAAGGCGTACCTCGAGTCGTTCGACTTCTATTCCGGCGCCATCCGCGGCGTGAAGGAGCCCAAGCCCCGCTGGAAGCGCGTCGTCGAACAGTCGGACAACCTGCTCGGCGAACTGATCGGCCAGGTGTATGTGGACGAGTACCTTCCGAGGGGAACGAAAAAGAAGCTGCTCGAGATCGGGAATGCGATCAAGGCCGTGTATGCGGACAGGATCAGGGGGCTGGACTGGATGAGCGGGCCGACGAAAGAGAAGGCGCTCAGGAAACTCTCGGGCATCATCATGAAGGTCGGGTATCCGGACAAGTGGAAGGACGTGCGGACGATGGAGATCTCGCGCGCGTCGTACGCGCGCAACGTGATGAATGCGACGCGGTGGGCGTTCAATAACATGATCGCCAAGTATGGCAAGCCGGTGGACAGGACGGAATGGGGCATGCAGCCGCAGACGTACAACGCGTACTACAATCCCTCGAACAACGAGATCGTCGTGCCGGGCTGCAACATCATCGTGCCCGGATACGAGCGCACGATGGCAGACGACGCGATCCTCTATTCGATCATCGGCGGCTCCACATTCGGACACGAAATGACGCACGGGTTCGACGACCAGGGATGCAAGTACGACATGTTTGGCAACCTCAACAACTGGTGGACAACGGAGGACAGCGCCAGGTTCGCAGAGAAAACGAAAATGATCGTGAAACAGTATGACGACTACGTCGCTGTGGACAGCCTTCACGTGAACGGGGAACTGACGCAGGGCGAGAACATCGCCGACTTGGGCGGCGTCATGATGGGGTTCGAGGCGTTCCGCAAGACGGAGCAGTTCCGCACGAACCGGCTCATCGGAGGCGTGCCCCCGGCGCAGCGGTTCTTCCTTGGCTATGCCCTTGCATGGATGATCAACGAGCGGCCCGAGGGGATCGCCAATCAGGTGAAGAGCAACGAGCATTCCCCCGCCAAGCAGCGCGTTATCGGTCCCCTGGCCAATATGCCGGAATTTTACGAGGCCTTCGGCGTGAAAAAAGGGGATGCGATGTGGCGCGATGAGAGCGTCCGCGTGAAGATCTGGTGACAGCGGGAATGCGCTAAAATACTCCGGCCGAATTCGAGCAAACAGATTGCATCCGCACTTGAAAAGATTTATATTGAAGGATAATTCGGGAATATGGACAGGGCATCGTCGGGCTGCAGCGTGTGGTGAATAGCGCTGAACGGCGGAAATACAAGAGAATTCGGCGCGTTTGATGGGAAAAATCATTGCCATAGCAAATCAAAAGGGCGGAGTCGGCAAAACGACGACTGCCGTGAACCTTGCGGCCTCGTTTGCGGCGGCCGAGCAGGAAACACTGCTCATAGACATTGATCCCCAGGCAAATGCGACAAGCGGCGTCGGCGTGGACAGCAAAGAGTCGCGCAAGACGACGTACGAGGTCCTCATCGGCAACGTCGCCGCGACGGATGCCGTGGTGTCGACCGCGATGCCCTTTCTTTCGCTCATTCCCTCGCACATCAATCTTGTCGGCGCCGACGTTGAAATGGTGAACGAAGGCCGCCGCGAACAGAAGCTCCGCGCGGCGCTGGCACCGCTCCGGCAGCGGTTCAAATACATTGTCATCGATTGTCCCCCCTCGCTCAGTCTCATCACGCTCAATGCGCTCACAGCCGCGGATGCCGTGCTTATTCCCGTGCAGTGCGAATATTACGCGCTCGAGGGGCTCGGCCAGCTCCTGAACACCATCAATATGGTGAAGAAGACGTTCAATCCCGCCCTCGACATCGAAGGCGTGCTGATGACGATGTACGACTCACGCCTCAGGCTCTCGAACCAGATCGTGGAAGAGGTCAAAAAATATTTCGGCAAGAAAGTGTTCACGACGATCGTGACGCGGAATGTGCGCTTGAGCGAGGCGCCGAGCTTCGGCAAGCCGATCCTGTTGTACGACGCCTTGTCGACGGGTACGCGCAACTACATGGAATTGGCGAAAGAGATCATGGACCATAATTCGTCCGACGACAAGAAGCCCGGCGCCGGCGCACATGCATCGAAACAGACAACAGCGGCGTGATCTATGGACATCATGAAATCAAAAGTGGTGCTCGGCCGGGGGCTTAACAGCCTGCTGCCAAGCATGCCCAACGCCTCGGATCCCGTCTCGTACGGCACGCCGATGCCGACCGAGAGCGGCGCCGCGGGAAGCATCTCGGCGATCGAGATCTCCAAGATCAGCCCCAATCCGTATCAGCCGCGCGTCGATTTCCATCCCCAGGCCCTCGAAGAACTCAAACGCTCGATACAGGAAAAGGGCATCATCCAGCCCGTCACCGTGCGCCGCCTCGTGAACGGCCGCTTCGAGCTCGTCTCGGGCGAACGCAGGCTGCGCGCGTCGCAGGAACTTGGCCTCCACACGATTCCCGCGTACATCATCAGCGTCGTCTCGGACGCCGAAATGCTCGAGCTCGGCCTCATCGAGAACCTGCAGAGGGACGATCTCAATCCGATGGAAATCGCGAACTCGTTCAAGCGTCTTATCGACGAGTGCACGATCAAGGCCGAAGACGTCGCAGCGAAGGTCGGGAAGGACCGCACGACCGTCGTCAACTTCCTGCGTCTCCTCCGGCTGCCGGAAAAGATTCAGCAGTCCGTACGCGACAACAAGATCTCGATGGGGCACGCGCGCGCGCTCCTCGCGGCGGGCGACGAAAAAATGCAGCTGCGGCTTCACAAGAAGATCCTCGACGAGGGATGGTCCGTCCGAAAGATCGAGCAGGCGGTGAAGGGACCGGGCGCGAAGTCCGTGTCGAAGACGAAGGCGTCCGCCGGAGCGGCATTGCGCGGCAGTTCCGAATTCCAATCCATCGAATCACGATTGCGTCAGCAGTTCGGCACGAAGGTGACGATCCGGAAAAATTCTACAGGCGGCGGCGAGGTCGTGATCGAGTATTATAATTCGGACGATCTGGACAGAGTCATCGAAAATCTTGAACGCTAACACCCATGTCATTCGCGGTCTGAATGGCATTTTTTTTATCGGCGCAACACACACAGGCACCACAACAGACTGAAAGGACTCCATGAAAACAATCATCAAAACGGACAAGGCACCACTTCCCATCGGCCCCTACAACCAGGCGGTCGCAGTGCAGGGACAGCTTCTCTTCACCGCCGGCCAGATCGCCCTCGATCCCGTCACGGGACAGGTCGTCGGCGCCACCGTTGCAGAGCAGACGAAACAAGCGTGCGAGAATCTCAAGGCCATCCTGACAGAGGGAAAGACATCGTTTGCCAACGTCGTGAAGACAACCGTGTTCCTGAAGAACATGAGCGACTTTACGGCGATGAACGAAGTATACGGACAGTATTTCGGCGAGGCATCACCCGCCCGGTCGGCGGTCGAAGTTGCGCGTCTCCCGAAGGACGTGCTCGTTGAAATTGAAGCGATCGCAGTGGTCGGGTAACATGACCCGTGTCGATAGACAAGCAACACGCGCCGCAGGCCACGAAGGGAACATACGATGTCTCTTGGCGCTGCGGCGTTGTTATAATAAGGAAGTGCGAAGGGGGGCTGCTGCGTTGCTGGCCGGAATGACACTTCTCATGCTCTTGATGCCTATTACGGGCTCGGCGCAGAGTCCGGAGCAGCAGGCGGCGCGCGAGGCGGGACTTCCGGCGCCGTACGCACCCGCGAGGCGCGATACGCTGATGCGCTGGAACGAGGACTCGCTCATTACGGCGCGCACCGCCTCGGCGGACACGGTGATGCGGCCGAAGAAGTCGGGTACGATCGCGATGCTCGCCTCGATGGTGCTGCCCGGAGCCGGTCAGGTCTATAATGAGGCATACTGGAAAGTACCGATCGTCTGGGGATTCGGCGGATATTTTTATTCCGTCTATCACAATCAGGACAAGGAATACAAGCACTACCGAGATGCGTATGCGGCGACAGTGGACTCGACGACGCAGGACGGTCAGTATGACCTGAAGATTTTTCTCAAGGGCAGGAGGGAGCATTTTTTCAATCAGCGCAACGAGTTCGGATGGTATCTTGCGATCACATACATCATCACGATCGTCGACGCCTATGTTGATGCAAGCTTGTTCAATTTCGAAGTAAGTCCCGACCTTCAGCCGCACGGCGAATGGAAAGCGACGATGCGTGTCCGCCTGCGCTGAGACCGATCGGATTCCCACACAATACCACATCACCTACTCATGGGAAGGAAAGCACAATGAAGATTCGCGACGAAGAAGCCCTCGAATACCACAGCTCGGGGCGCCCGGGCAAGTTGGAGATCACTCCCACGAAGCCGTTTTCGACGCAGTACGACCTGTCGCTCGCCTACACGCCCGGCGTGGCCGTTCCCTGCCTCGAGATCAAGAAGAATCCGGAAGACGTCTATAAATACACGGCCAAGGGAAACCTCGTGGCCGTCGTCTCGAACGGCACGGCGGTGCTCGGCCTCGGCAACATCGGTCCCGAGGCTGGCAAGCCCGTGATGGAAGGCAAGGCGGTGCTGTTTAAAAAGTTTGCGGACATAGACGTGTTCGACATCGAACTCAGAGCCCCCACGGCCGAAGAGGTGATCCGCACCGTGCAGGCCCTCGAACCGACGTTCGGCGGCATCAATCTCGAAGACATCAAGGCGCCCGAATGCTTCATCGTGGAGGAGGAACTCCGCAGGACGATGAACATACCCGTGTTCCACGACGACCAGCACGGCACGGCGATCATCAGCGCCGCCGCCCTGATCAATGCGCTGGAGCTCGTCAATAAGAAGATCGACGAAGTGAAGGTCGTGTTCAACGGCGCCGGCGCGGCGTCGATTGCGTGCGCGAATCTGCAGATGCTTCTCGGCGTGAAAAAAGAAAATCTCATCATGTGCGACAGCAAGGGCGTCATCTACAAGGGCCGCACGAACGATATGAATCCGTACAAGGTGAAGTTCGAGAACGACACGCCGGCGCGGACGCTCGCCGAAGCCGTGGTGAACGCGGATGTCTTCATGGGCCTCTCGGTGAAGGGCGCGATGACGCAGGACATGGTCAAGACGCTCGCCCCGAACGCCGTGATTTTCGCCATGGCGAATCCCGATCCCGAGATCATGCCGGAAGAGGTGCTCGCGGTGCGCTCCGACGTGCTCTACGCGTCCGGCCGGTCCGATTATCCGAACCAGGTGAACAACGTGCTCGGCTTCCCGTTCATTTTCCGAGGGGCGCTCGATGTACGCGCGAAGACGATCAACGAAGAAATGAAGATCGCCGCCGTGAACGCACTCGCAGGGCTCGCAAAGGAAGACGTGCCCGATGCCGTCATCAAGGCGTACGGCGGTGCGGAGATCCGGTTCGGCAGGGACTACATCATACCGAAGCCGTTCGACGCGCGCGTGCTCACACGCGTGGCTCCGGCTGTGGCGAAGGCGGCGATGGAGTCGGGCGTGGCCCGCATCAACATCGAGGACTGGGACGAGTACAAGAACCGCCTCGAGGAACGTCTCGGGCGCTCGAAACAATTCGTCCATCTCCTCATCAACAAGGCGCAGACCAAGCACAAACGCATCGTGTTCCCCGACGGCGACGAACCGCGCATCCTCCGGGCGGCGCAGATGATCGTGGACCAGAACATCGCGCGCCCCGTGCTCATCGGCTCGGAAGAGAAGATCATGCGCATGGCAAAGGAGCTCTCGCTCGACATCCACGGCGTGATCGAGATCATCGATACGAAGCAATTCCCGCGCATGAAGGAATATGCGGAGGAACTCTACAGGCTCCGCCAGCGCAAAGGTGTGAAATTCGCCGAGGCTGAGGACCGGATCCGCTCGCGGTTCAATTTCGGCTCCATGATGGTGCATCTCGGCGAGGCCGACGGTATGATCGCAGGCCTGAATGCGCACTATCCCGAGACGATACGGCCCGCCGTGCAGATCATCGGCACGAAGCCCGGTACCAAGCATGTCGCCGGCATGAACGTCGTCATCGGTAAGAAGGAACTCTACTTCATGGCGGATCCGATCGTGAACGTGGATCCGGATGTGGAGACGCTCGCGGAGATCGCGCTGATGGCGGCAGAGACGGTGCGCAGCTTCGGCATCACACCGCGCGTGGCGATGCTCTCGTTCAGCAATTTCGGCAGCGCCGATTATCCTCAGACGAAGAAGATGAAGCATGCCGTGCGTCTCGTGCACGAGCTCGATCCGACGCTTATCATCGACGGCGAGATGCATGCGGATATGGCGATCGTCGCGACGGAGCTGCAGAAGAACTATCCGTTCACGACGCTCGACAAGGCGGCGAACGTGCTTGTGTTCCCGAACCTGGACGCGGCGCACATCGCATGTAAGCTGCTCGGCCAGATCGGCGAGGCGGACATCATCGGCCCCATCCTCATGGGCATGGCCAAGCCTGTGCACGTGCTGAACCGCAATGCCGATGTGACGGATATCATCAATATGACGGCCATTTGCGCCGTTGAGGCCGGCCAGTAGCGGTTCGAACGGATCACCGGGAACAAGAGTAGGGCGAAATGATATTTCGCCCTATTTTTTTTAAACTTTCCGTTTCCGGCGGTGTCTAAGTTGTGCAGGTAAACAGGACCAATCCATTTCAGCAATCGCGGATATACACTCAATGAAAAAGACATTTATCATCGGCGGGCCACTTCTTCTGATCGCCGCTGCGGCAGGCCTGTATTTTTTCCTCGCCGCCGGCAGCAATGCGGACGTCCAGTATCGGTTCGACAAGGTCTCGCGCGGCGACATCCAGATGGTCGTCACCGCCACGGGCACGCTCAGCGCCGTCACGACTGTGCAGGTAGGCACGCAGGTATCGGGCATCATTGCAAAGATCACCGTGGATTTCAACGACCGCGTCAGGAGGAACCAGGTCATTGCGCTCATCGATCCGACGATGCTGCAGCAGTCGGTGCGCGATGCCGAGGCGAGCCGTCAGCGTGCGCAGGCGCAATTCAACGAGGCGAAGCGAGCGCTGGACAGGGTGACCATCCTGCTCAACAAAAACCTCGCGTCGCAGGCGGACTACGATGCGGCGCTGACGCAATTCGAGTCGAACAAGGCGGCAAGGACGCAGACCGAGGCGCAGTACGAACGCGCGAACATCAACCTCCAGTATGCGACGATCCGGGCCCCCATCGACGGTGTCGTGATATCGCGCCAGGTGGACGTGGGACAGACAGTCGCCGCGAGCTTTTCGTCGCCGACGCTCTTCACGATCGCAAACGATCTGACGAAGATGCAGGTGCTCGCGAATGTCGATGAAGCGGATATCGGCAAGGTGCACATCGGGCAGGATGTATCGTTCACTGTGGACGCGTATGCGGAACAGACATTTCGCGGATCGGTGCGCCAGGTGCGCCTGGCCCCGGTGACTGTGCAGAATGTCGTGAACTACGTCGTGGTGATCGACGTGCCGAACGAGGAACTGAAGCTGATGCCGGGCATGACGGCCACCGTGACGGTGATGGTGCAGAAACGCGAGAACACACTGAAGGTGCCCACGGTGGCGCTGCGGTTCCAGCCTCCGGCGGACCAGATCGAGGCGAGGAAGGACAGCGCACGGGGCGGAGGGCAGGACTCGGCGCGTTCAGAGCGGCGCCGCCAGTACTCGCAGGGCGGCGGTGAGGGCAGGGGAAGCGGCCAGGGCATGGGGCAAGGCATGGCGGGCGGTATGGGAGGCGGCATGGACCAGGCGGCGATGCAGCGGCGTATGGCCGCACGCGGCGTGGGCAGGCTGTGGGTACTCAACGCGAATAAAAAACTGGAGCCGGTGATGGTCCGCCTCGGCCTCAGCGACGGGACATTCACGGAGATCACCTCCAGCAAGATCACCGAGGGACAGGAGGTCGTCACCGGTGTCGTGATGCAGAAGGCCGCAGCATCGACGAGCACGCCGTTCCAGCAGCAGGGCGGCGGCCGCCAGCGGTTCTAATTCAGTTTTTTGTAGGGCGAGATGATATTTCGCCCTGCCGAACGATCGCACTTTGTTTGAATCGGGGCGAAACGCCGTTTCGCCCTACAATTGATGTTAACGGAATTCTTTATGGCTGACACACCACTCATCACCGCACGGCATCTGCATAAGACGTATTCAATGGGGGACGTGGAGGTGCACGCGCTGCGCAGCGTCTCGCTCGATATTCACCGCACTGAATTCGTCGCGATCATGGGCGCATCGGGATCGGGCAAGTCCACGTTCATGAACATCCTCGGCTGCCTCGACGTGCCGACAAAAGGCGAATACCTGCTCGACGGCGTCGACGTGGGGAAGCTTGACAAGAACATGCTTGCGCGCATACGCAACGAGAAGATCGGCTTCGTCTTTCAGGGATTCAACCTCCTCTCGCGCACCACGGCGCTCGAAAATGTGGAGCTGCCGATGTTCTACAACAATCTTTCGAACAAGGAACGGACCGAGCGCGCCATGGAGGCGCTCCGCATCGTTGGCCTTGCCGACCGGCACCATCATATGCCCAATCAGCTCTCGGGCGGACAACAGCAGCGTGTCGCGATCGCCCGGTCGCTCGTGAACCAGCCGTCCATCATCCTGGCGGACGAACCCACGGGAAACCTGGACAGCCGCACGAGCGTCGAAGTAATGGAGATCTTCCAGGATCTCAACGACAGGGGCATCACGATCCTGCTCGTGACGCACGAGGCGGACATCGCGGAGTACACAAAACGCAACGTCATCTTCAAGGACGGTAAGGTGAGAACGGATATCATGGTCGAAAAACGGCGCAGTGCGACCGAGATCCTGAAAACGCTCCCCGCCATCGGCGACGATGCCGGGGAGGAGGAGGCCGCATGAGCATTCTGAATATCCTTAAAGTGGCGATGCGTTCGCTCAACAGGAACAAGCTGCGATCATTTCTGACGATGCTTGGCATCATCATCGGCGTCGGCGCCGTGATCGCGATGATGGCGGTCGGCTACGGCGCCCAGACGCGGATACAGGACCAGATTGCCACGCTCGGCACGAACGTGCTGATGATCTTCCCGGGCTCCTCGAATCAGGGGGGCGTGCGCGGCGGCATGGGCAGCAGCTCGTCGCTGACAACGGACGATCTCGCGGCGATCAAGGAGCAATGCACCGCAGTGCAGATGGCGTCGCCGGCGATACGCACGGGCGGACAGATCGTGTACGGAGACAACAACTGGGCATCGACAATCATGGGCGGCACGGCAGAATATTTCCCGATCCGCAACTGGCCGCTCTCGAGCGGACAATATTTCACGGAGGCGGATGTGCGCGGTGCCACGAAGGTATGCGTGCTCGGCCAGACCGTCGTCGACAACCTCTTCAGGGGCGGCGAATGCATCGGCGCGGTGATCCGCATCAAGAAACTGCCGTTCAAGGTCGTCGGCGTCCTCGCCATGAAGGGCCAGAGTGCGCAGGGCACCGACCAGGACGACATCATCATCGCCCCCTTCACGACGGTGCAGAAGAAGGTCATGGGGCAGACGCATCTCAACACGGTGCTCGTGTCCGCTGTGAGCGACGACGCGATGGGAGAGGCGCAGGCGCAGATCACGGAACTGCTCCGCGTGCGGCACAAGCTTCAGGCGTGGGAGGACAACGACTTTACGGTGCGGAGCCAGACGGAGATTGCGAATGCGGCGGAGTCGACCACCCAGGTCTTGACGATACTGCTCGCGTCGATCGCGTCCATATCGCTGCTCGTCGGAGGCATCGGCATCATGAACATTATGCTCGTGAGCGTCACGGAGCGGACGCGCGAGATCGGCATACGCATGTCCATCGGCGCGCGCGGGCGGGATATCCTGTTTCAATTTCTCATCGAGGCGGTGGTCCTGAGCGTGCTCGGCGGGACGATCGGCGTGATCACTGGTGTGACGGCATCGAAGCTCATCTCGGCGCTGGCCGGATGGCCGACGATGGTGTCCGCGACGAGCGTCGCGATGGCTTTCGTGTTTTCGGCCGCGGTGGGGATCTTCTTCGGCTTCTATCCTGCGAGGAAGGCGGCGATGCTCAATCCGATCGACGCGCTGCGATACGAATAAGGGTAACACAAGAATGGATTAAACAACACAGGCGGGCCCGCGGGCCCGCCTGTGTTGTTTGGGGGGGCGAGATAAATCTCGCCCTACAAAGAGCGGGGCGAAATATCATTTCGCCCTACAAAAAAACGTCAGATGACGGCGGCTTCGGTGAACGAGAGCGTGCACTTCGACGTGTCCATCGCCGCCATGATGCCGACGGGAATTGTGAGCTTCCGCGGCACGTGTCCGTAGACGAGGTTCCGCAGGATCGGCTGTGTGAGGTCCTCGAAATAATCGCTCACCACTTCGTCTGCGGTGAGGAACGGTTTCGACGTGTCCGATGCCGTCACATCGGTGAGCTCGCCGATGATAATGCCGTTCGTGTCCTTCAGGATCCCCGCGAGCCTGAGC
>JAVBYH010000372.1 GCA_030824175.1 Bacteroidota bacterium
ACACAATACACCGCACGACGCAGCAGGTCGTCGTGCCTGAGGACAAGACGCTCGTCATCGGCGACGCGCTCGCGATGCCGTTCAGGGACAAGGTCTTCGACTTCGCCATCGCCTCGCACATCGCGGAACACGTGGACGATCCGGCGCAGTTCTGCGCGGAAATGTCGCGCGCCGCTTACCGGGGCTATGTTGAAACACCGGGACCGCTCACCGAGTACCTCATGCCCACGCGGTCGCACAAGTGGATCGTCTCGAAACAAAACGGCGGACTTCATTTCCGCACGAACACGGTCACAAAGTCCGCCTGGCTTCCCTTCTTCCGCTTCTTCTATTTGAACCGGGACGGGTATGTCGACTCGACGCTGAGAAGCTCGAATCCGATCGTCAAACTCGCGAACATGCTGCTGCTGATGCTCTGGAACATCGTGCCGTACGCCTACACGCGCATCGAATGGACAGACAAGATCACATGTTCAGTCGACCGATAGCCGTTACCTGGCCGCGGCATACCCAAGGTGGTCGACGCCGTCGCTCGAAATGCCTGTGTAATAAATGCGGAGCTCGCTCCCGACACGGACGAGATGAGGATACGCCACATTTTGCGGGGTCCACGACGATGTCTGTGCCTTCGTGAAGACCGGATTGCGCGCATCCTTGGTCCAGTGAATGCCGTCCGTCGATGTAGCGAGCCCGAATGAATGGCTCTGTTCGATATTGTTATAGACGAGCGTGAATGTATTGTTCTCGAAGATCACACTGCCCGATGTGATCGCACCACCCTCCCATGCGGCTCCCGGCGTCAACACCGGATTGCCCGCGTAGGACTGCCAGGTCACACCGTCCTGGGATGTGGCCAGATAGATCGACGACGACGGCGATGTGTAATAGTATAAATAGTACGTGCCGTTGGCCTTCACGACGCCCGCCCCGCCGATATTCCTCACCGACGGGAGAATCGTCGCCTGCCCCTTCGTCCAATGAATGCCGTCCTGCGAGACAGCCGTCCCGACATTATAATTGCCGCCGCCGGCACCCGCCCCCGTATAATACATCGTGTAGAGACCGTTCTCCTTGATGATACTGCCGGGTACGACGAGCTGTGCATCCCATGTGCCTGAGGTGGGGGTGAGCACGGTGTCGCCGAGGCGCGCCCATGAAATTCCGTCAACGGATTCCGCCAGCCCGATGGTGCCGAACGGAGCACCGTTAAGGATGCCGTAATTCATGAACCACATTTTATATTTTCCGTTGTCGGCAAGCACGGCACCGTACGCAACGCCCCGCACATCGTACCAAAGCCCGCGTTTGTTCAGGACGGGATTCGTCGGACAGTCGATGAACGGCGCCGTTGTCGGCCAGTTGATTGTGATGGCGAGCGATCCGGTGCCGGTTCCCGTGAGGACCAATGCCAGGTTCAACTGCGTCACGCGCCCCTCGGAGATCGTCACGGTCGATTCGCCGCCATATTGCTTCCCTGTCGACGAATCCTTCGCCACCGCCTTGACGAACCATGTGCCGGTCGGTACTTTTTCGAAGAGAACCTGCACGACGGCGTCTGTCGAGACGTAGACCGTCTTCGAAATCGTTTCACCAGTCGCCGCCTTCGTCAATGTGAACGTGAGCGATGAAATGCTCTGAGGCAGATCGGTCTTCGCCAGCATGAACGACACAGAGCCCGCATTTCCCGAGTCGGGAGCGTCGACGATTTTCGAGCCGGTGTCGCTGCAGCTCAGGAACGCAACACATGCGAGAATATAGAAATATTTCATACTGCCTCCGTCCTGCGATTATTTTAAATAAATGATCCGTTTCGTTTCAGTGTACGAACCCGCCGTCACGCGATAGAAATACATACCGCTCGGCATGCCTTCAGCGTTCCAGACGCAACTGTGCGTGCCGGCCTGGAATTCGCGCGATGCCACAACCGCGGTCTCACGACCGAACGCGTCGAAGATCGTAATGACGACATATGCGGCTTTCGGAATGGTGAATGCAAATGTCGTCGTCGGATTGAAGGGATTCGGATAATTGTTGAAGACGACATGGTCGTGCGGAACGGCATCGGCCGCAGTCACCGACGTCGTGAGCCTCAGCATCGACCGGGTGTCGCTGAACGGCCCGAAGCCCGCGAGATTTTTCGCACGGACTCTCCACACATATGCCTTTTCCGTTTTCCCTGCCGGCACCCTGGCGGTGATCGTCGTGTCGAATGCGACGCGAACGCTCGTCGAATCGCCTGTCAGCTCGAATTCATACGATGTCACTGCGGGCTGCGCCCTCAGCCAAGTGAAACGGACGCTGTCGGCTCCGATGCTCACAGTAGCGGACGGTGAGTACAGGGTGACCTTGGCTGGAAGCGATAGGGCTGTCGTGAAGCTTCGCCTTGCAGACCACAATCCGTTTCCGATCGTATTGGCCGCGCGCACATGCCAGTAATATGTCGCATAGCTGGACAGCCCGGCGATCGCAAGAGTGCGGGTTGTATTGGAGCTCTGGTCCAGTATGAGCGTTCCGAATTCCGCGTCTGTCGACAGTTGTATATCGTACGACGTCGCACCATCCGACGCGTCCCATGCCAACGATGTGCTCGTCGGCACGTTCGTCGCCCCGTCGGCGGGCAGCGTCAGGACGGGAGGAACCGGCGTGGCGACGTTCGTCGTAAAAGTCCACACATCAGACCACACACCGGCGCCACCGGCGTTCGTTGCATTCACACGCCAATAGAGTCGCGTCTTCGGGGGCAGTCCAGAAGCTGCATACGTCGGTACGGACAATCCGGTGATGTTGACTGTCGTCGTTGTGAATACTGAGTCGGTAGACACCTGCATGTGATACGACGATGCCGACATCGCGGCCTTCCATTGGAACACAGTGTTCGGTGAAACGTCCACGGCCCCGATGGGTGGCGATGAAAGCATGGGAGCCGGAGGCACAGCGACGACAGTCGTGAATTTTTGAAGAACGGACCACGTGCCCTGACCCGAACCGTCCGCGGAATAGATGCGCCACAGATATGTCCTGCCGTTCGCAAGGCCCGATGCCTGGTACGACAGGTCGCTGACCACCGTCACGTCGACGACAGGCGTGCCGGGAGCGGCGCTGTCCGAGACCTGCACACGATACGAAACAGCTCCCGTTACGGCGTTCCACTTCAGCAATGGAGCGACAGCAACGTTGACGGCCTTATCGACCGGCTGGATCAGCACCGGACCAACGACGCCTGTCGTAAATCTGCGGGCAGACGACCACTCACTCGTTCCGAATGCATTGCTTGCATTCACGCGCCAATAATATGTCGTCCCGGCATCGAGTGGGCCGGCATCGAACGCAGACGCCGACAGCCCGGTCCTGCTGAGTGCAGTCGTTACAAACAGGGAATCGTACGACATGTGCAGACGATACGTCACGATATCGTTCGATCCCGTCCATTGAAGCGACGCAACCATGGGCAGTCCCTTTTCTCCATTAAGCGGTGCTAACAGGGTTGGAACCGCGGGACCGGTAACATCGGCGAGAGGCCGCTTCCACAATCCGGATCCATATATTCCTGCAAAGAGATACTGGCCGGAGACTGTCAATGCATACACGGATTTGGAAGGCAGTCCCGCATTGATCTGCGTCCAGCTATCACCTTCATTAGACGATCCGTACACGATTCCGCCATACGTACCGGCATAGATGTTCGATCCGTTCACGGCGAAGGATCGGATATCCGTACTGGCAATACCATTCGCCGCCCTCGTCCAGGACGCGCCATTATTGGTCGAGATAAACACGCCGGTGGCTGTACCGGCGAACAGTTTCGATCCAATCACTGCAAGGGCCCATGTTCGTGTTGAGGAAATCCCCGCGTTGGCCGCTGTCCAACTCGCCCCGTCATTCGTCGAGAGATAGACGCCCCCATTCACGCCGGCGAAGAGTTTCGCGCCGGACACGACGAATGAAAAAATGTACGGGTCATTCAATCCCGAATTCGACGCGGTCCAGTTTACACCTTTGTCGTACGAGATGAACACCCCGCTTCCGGCGGTGCCGGCAAAGACTTTCGTTCCCGATGCGGAGACTGCCATCGCACGCACATCGTAATTTGTCATTCCGCTGTTATACAGATTCCACGTCACGCCATTGTCGTGGCTCGCGTAGACGCCGAGGATTGAAATGCCGCTGAAGAGATTCGGTCCCGAGAACGCGAACGACTGGGAGGCCCTGCTTGGAACGTTGATCTTATAGATGTCCGTCCACGTCGCGCCATTGTCGGAGGTTCGGTGGATGCCGCCGTACGTTCCCACGTAGAGGTCACCGCCCGTCACTCCGAGGATCATTACGTACGGATTGACGGGGCCGTTTGTCCATGTGGCGCCGTTATCCTGCGTGCTGTACACACCGCCGCCGAACGTTCCTGCGAACACAGTCGTCCCCATCACTGCCGTCGCGCGCACTGTCGTGTTCATCAATCCGTTGTTCACCGAGGACCAGGTGGCGCCAAGGTTCGTCGATCGAAGGACCCCGCCGTTGGTCCCCGCGAACACAGTCGAGCCAGACACGGAAACGCTCCACACGTACAGATTCGACACTCCCGAGTTGACGGCAGTCCATGTTCCTCCGTCGTTCGTCGATCGAAAGAGTCCGCCGCCGTACGTTCCGGCAAGTAGGGTGGTGCCGGAGAGTGCGATAGAGCTCACCACAAGGTTCGTCAGGCCCGAGTTCGCGGCGGTCCAGTTCGCGCCGCCATCGGATGAGACGCAGATGCCTCCGCCATCAGTACCGGCGAAGAGATAGTTTCCCGATGAGGCGAAACAGACGATGTACTTGCTCGTCAAACCGAGGTTCATCGCGTACCACGTCGACCCATTATCCAGCGAACGGAAAACCCCTCCCCCGTATGTGCCGGCAAAGAGTGTGGAGCCGACGAAGGCAAGGGCGCGGACGTCCAGAGTCGTCATACCTGTGTTCGAGGCTGTCCACGCGGCACCATTGTTCGTGGAGATGAAGACACCCCCGCCGACAGTGCCCGCATAGATTGACGTACCCGACGGTGAGACTGCGACAGAGCGGACATCGGCCGTCGTCAGTCCCGACGTGGTGCCGACCCAATTCAACCCGTTGTCTGTTGAAATGTATGCGCCTGTGGCAGTCCCTGCCACGATTTTCGACCCTGAGACTGTTAGTGCCTGCGTGTTCGTATTTTTCGCGAGTGGCGCTACTGCGGTCCATTGTGCGTCGAGTGTCTGGATGATGGATGCTATGCCGAACAGTGCGATCAACAACCGATTTGTCAGTGTCATAATGTGTTTGGAAAATCGAGGGGGGTGTAGATTAATTCTACAATCGATATGCAAATTTTGTAGGAATCAGCAGATGCCACCCGTAAATTCCGACGTCGTATTGTAGTGGTATTTTAGTCCAAATGCAAGCTGGCATTACACGAGGAGGAAAAAATTTGGGGACAAAAAAAACGTTTCCCCCGTGTTGTGCACGGGGGAAACGGAAGCGGTGAAGAATCAGACGGGGCCGTTACTTGCCGTTCGGGAACTGTGCGATCATTTCGACGACATAGCCGATCTGCTCGGAGCTGAGTTCGGGATAGATCGGCACGGCGATCGTGCCCTCCGCGGCCGCATTCGAGTGCGGGAACTGTGCGTCGACGGCGTTGAGATACGCGAAGCATTCCTGGCGGTGGAACGGCACCGGGTAATAGATCTCCGTGCCGACGCCCTTCTCGCCGAGATACGCGCGCATCGCATCGCGCTGCCGGACACGGATCACGTACTGGTTGAAGATGTGGAAATTTTTCACGCCGGATGCCTGATAGACTGCTTTCGGAAGCAGCACCGAGTTCTTTGCGTCGAACACCTGACGCCCGGTCTCTTCGGCGAGTCCCTTTTCGCAGAACAATTTCGTATAGAGTGCTGCGTTCTCGCGGCGCTTTGCCGACCAGCCGTCGAGATGCGGCAGCTTCACGTTCAGCACCGCGGCCTGCATGGCATCGATGCGGAAGTTGCCGCCGATGATCTTGTGATAGTATTTCGGCTTGCCGCCATGCACGCGCATGATGTGGAGACGTTCGGCGAGCGCATCGTCGTTCGTGACGACGAGTCCGCCGTCGCCGAAGCAGCCGAGGTTCTTGCTCGGGAAGAACGAGTAGCAGCCGATGTCGCCGATCGTGCCGACCGCGCGGCCGTCCTTGTACTGGACGCCGATGGCCTGCGCGCCGTCTTCGACGACGGCAAGGTTGTGCTTCTTTGCGATCGCCATGATCTCGTCCATTGCTGCGCTCTGGCCGTAGAGATGCACGGGCACGATCGCTTTCGTCTTCGGCGTGATCTTCGCTTCGATGTCGGCCGGATCGATGTTAAACGTAACGGGATCGATGTCTACGAACACCGGCACGGCGTTCACGCGCGAAACGACGCCGGCGGTGGCGAAGAACGAGAATGTCGGCACGATCACTTCGTCGCCGGGCTTGATATCGAGCGCCATCAGCGCGATGAGAAGCGCATCGGTGCCCGAGGAGACGCCGATTGCATGCTTCACGCCAAGATAGCCGGCGAGGCTTTTTTCGAGTTTTTCAACTTCGGGGCCCAGGATGAAATACTGCGACTCCATCACGCTCATCACCGCCTTGTCCACCTCGGGCTTGATTGTCGCGTATTGGGCTTTCAGATCCAACAGGGGAACGTTCATTCGATGATCTCCTTTACGGTGCCATTGGTCAATTGATATTTTTTCTTCGACTTCTCGCAATACGCGAATCCGTCCTTGTCGAAGACCAGTTTTTTACCGGCCTCGCTCACCCACCCGACGATCTTCGCCGGATTCCCGACGACGAGCGCGAAATCGGGTACGTCCTTCGTCACGACGGCGCCGGCCCCGACGAGCGCCGCGCGCCCGATCGTATGACCACAGACGATCGTTGAATTGGCTCCGAGCGACGCCCCCTCTTTCACCACCGTCCTGATGTAAAATTCCGCCCCGACTTGCGGATATTTGCATCGCGGGTCCAGGATGTTCGTGAACACCATCGACGGTCCGCAGAACACGTAGTCTTCGAGCTCCACCCCCTCGTAGACCGAGACGTTGTTCTGTATCTTGACGTAGTTGCCGATGGTGACGTTGTTCGCCACGTTCACGTTCTGCCCGATTACGCAGTGATGCCCGATCTTCGAGCCCGATTGCACGTGCGAGAAATGCCAGATCTTCGTGCCTTCGCCGATGTCGACGTTGTCGTCCACAACGGCGTACTTGTTGACATGGAACTTCTTTTCCCCTGTCTGGTCAGCCATGATGCAGTCTCCTCTGAGCTAGTTCCAATATTTCCAATACCGAGAGCGCATGCGCGCCGTCGGTGATCGGACGTGTATTGTTCATTACTGATGCATAAAAATGCTTGTGCTCCTCGACAAGCGGCGGCGCCGCGTCGAACGGCACGACCTCGTAGTCGCCCTCGAATTTCTGGAGCGTGCCCTCGATGCGTTCGAATCCCTTGGGATAGAACTTCAACTTCTCGATCTTCGCGCTGTCCTCGAACACGATCATGCCCTTGTCGCCGATGATGACGAGGCGCTGCTCCTTGAACGGATGGAGCCAACTCACATAGATGTGTGCGTGGATGTTGCCGGGATACTCGAGCATCGTGAGCGTCGTGTCCTCGATGTTCTTCTGGAGGAATGCCGCGCCGGTGGCTTCAACGCGTATCGGATCGGTCTCCGTCAGGTATTGGATCACCGAGATGTCGTGGGGCGCGAAGCTCCAGAGGATGTTCTCCTCGCTCCTGATGGTGCCGAGATTCAGACGGTTGCTGTAGATGTACTGGAGCTTGCCGATAAATCCTTCGGAGACCATGGCCTTCAGTTTCACGATGGCCGGGTGGAACAGGAGCACGTGCCCGACCATAAGCTGACGGCCGCACCGTTCGGCAATCGCGATGAGGTCTTTCGCCTCTTCGGCGTGGAGCGTGATGGGTTTCTCCGCGAGCACATGCTTGCCGCTTTCGAGGCACCGCTTCGCCACGGCGTAGTGCGTTTCGGCGGGCGTCGCGACGATCACGCCGGTGATCGACGCGTCGGAGAGAACCGACGCGAGATCGGTCGTGAACAGAATTCCCGGCGACACGGCGGCGACCTTCTGCCGCGCCTTCTCGTCGGCATCACAGACGACGACGCCGGCGTCGCCGAGCAGCTGCTGGGCCGTCCGCACATGGTTGATGCCCCAGCGTCCGGAGCCGATCACCGCAATTTTCACATTTGCATAGTTCATCATGATTTTTTCTTCAGATATTTTTTTCCGAACAGCACGCCGAGTGCGCCGAGCACGAGGAGGTTGATGCCGAGGCTGATGTTCTTCCCAAGGTAGAAGCCCCGCGGTTCGAATTTCATGGACACCGTATGCGTGCCCTCGGGCACAACGACTGCACGGAAGAGATAATTGGCGCGGTAGATCGGGGTTTCGACGCCGTCGACGAAGGCCTTCCAGCCGTTTGCATAATACGCCTCGCTCACGAAGAGCAGATTGTTTCCCGTGGCGGTGGCCTGAATTTCAAGATCGTTGATGCCGAACCTTGTGAATTTCGCCGAAGCCCCGAGTGCGGCCGGCGTCACGGTGATCATGGGGTCCTCGGTGAGGTACATTACGTCCGTCGGATTGAAGGACATTGCGGCGATCTTATTCAGGATGTCGAGAGCCGGTGCGACTTCGTAGCGTTTCACAAAGAAGGCGCGCGGGAGCTCCATCCGGTTGTACATGACCTTCCGTTCCTGTCCGTCGAACACGGGAACCATCACCTGGTTCGAATCCGCGCGGTCCGAGAGGATGTATTTCACATTCATCAAACCCCACACGAGCGGATTGCCGATGCCGCCGATGTCCACCATGTCCTGCCACGCGCGCATCTTCGCGCCCTGGTACCCGTACGCGCTCTGGATGCGCCAATAGGCGAGCGAGTTGCTGTAGGGAGGCTGGCCGCCGACGAACTCGAGCGTGCGGTAGAGCGTCTTGTCTTCCTGCAGAAATTTCACATAGTCGGGCGCGGCGGCGAATTCGGCGTTCACCTGCGCGCGTTCGTGGAGCTGCATCGGCTTCAGGGCGATGCGCCAGAGGTCGCCGGTGACGATGACGATGAGCAGCACCGAGAACACGAGCGGCGGCAGCGTGCGCTGACGGTAGAGCAGGATGGCGCCGAACACCGCGGCAAGAAGAAGGAATCCGATCGTGATGTCCGTCGCGACCATGTCCGTGATGAATCGATACAATTCGTCGACGGCGGCCTGCTGATTGCCTACCATGCGGCCGAGCACCGCGGCCGCCTCCGATTTCGGGAAGAAGCCAGAATAGATGCCTGTGAAGACGCTCTTTGCAACGGCCGACAACACGGCGAGCGCGGCGAGCACGCCCACGGCGATGGTCCATTTTTTCGCCTCGCCCGCGGTGATCGAGCGTTCCGCGATGAGCGACACGAGGCCGTATCCGGCGAGCATCGGCACGGCGAGCTGCACGAGCACGAGGATCATGGAAGGGATGCGGAACTTGTTGAACATCGGGAAATAATGGAACATCGGATCGAAGAAGAGCGAGAATTCCTTGCCGAACGAGATGAGGAGCGACACGATCACAATGATCACCAGGTACTGCACGAACGGGTCCCTCCGCTTTTTCACGATACCGACGAACGCGAGGATCAGCACAACGATGCCCATATACTGCGGCGCATCCGTGAAATATTGGGGGCCGAAATATGTGTTCACCCGTACCGCGCGATTCTGCGTAAGCGACCCCTCATATTCCACGGAGCCGAAGCCGTACGCCGACGGGATGAAGAATGTCACAATTTCGGACGGTGCGAACGACCAGTTCGTGGCGTAGGCGTAATCGAGTCCGCCGGCGGCGGGCTGTTCCTTCTTCGCCTGGCCGGGCTGCGTCTGCACCATCGCGTTCGAGCCGCGGATGGACGACGGATTGTACTCGAGCGTCGAGAGGTACTGGTCCGCGTTCATCGCGAAGGCGAGTCCCGTCGCCGCCGCGAGCACCACTCCTGCAATGAGGAGGCTCTTCACCTGTTCCTTCACGATGAGCGAGCGCACGAGGAAGAACAGGAAATAGATGCCGAGCGCGAAGTAGATGTAGAAGAGCATCTGCATGTGCGACGGGCCGAACATGAAATGGAGCACGATCGTCAGCACGAGCGCGAGCTTGAGGTCGAACCGCTCGCGCAGATGGTCGACGATGAGGAACACATAGGGCACCCAGGCGACCACGCCGATCTTCGTCACGTGCCCCACCATCACCCATATGATGATGAACATCGAGAATGTCGTGGCGAAAGAAACGACGACGGAGATGAGCCAGTGTTTGAACTTCGAATAGGCGAAGTAGTAGACGCCGAAACTGAAGAGCAGATAATAGAACAGCGTGGATCCCATTTCGGCGTTCAGGAAGAAATATTTCGTGACCTGCCGCGATTTCTGCCACAGGAAATCGGAGACGTCGAACACGCGTTCGGCGCTGATCGAGAGACTGGCGTACGCCGGCATGCCGCAGAAGATGTATGGATTCCAGAGGGGAAATTCACCGTTCTTCTCGGCGTCCTTCACGTAGGTCTCGAGGCTGTGAGACGCGACCGTGTCGCCCGAGGTGAAGACCTTGCCGTCGAAGACCGCATCCCTGAAGAAAAAGATGAGCGCCGCGAAAAGGAGGGCTGCGGCAAGCGCGTGCTGAATGTTCACAGACAGGTTCTGCGGCCACATGCCGCCTGAGTCGTTCAATTTTTCTTTTTTAGGATGAGCCATGGCACCAGACGGATGAGTAGATGGGTATTGTCGTTCAAAGTATGTTAAAATAGGATTAATTTGCCATAGTATCAATAATTGATTCTGCCCCCTGTGAATTGTATATTATGGGACATTGATGCCATTCCCTATGAAAAAAGTCAAATACTCCGTCGTCGTCATCTCATTCGTGTTCGCCTTCTTCCTGTGGCTGTCCATTAATCTCTCCAACGAATTCCACATCAACATTGCCGTCCCGCTCAGGCTTGAAAACCTCGACAGTGCGAAGGCCCTCGTGAGCCGCGTTCCGGCGTCGCTCACGGTGCGCGTACGGGGCACGGGCTGGAAGATTCTGAATACGATGCTCACCCCTTCGCTCCAGTATACGCTCGACGTCGGTCCCGTCCGTTCGCGGCGGCTGTATTCGGCGAACAATAACCTGAGCGAGAGGCTGAGCCTTGCAGACGGCGTGAAGGTCATCGAAGTCATGCCGGACAGCATCCTCGTTGTGATCGACGACAAGGTGCGCAAGCGGGTGCCCCTCTCCGCGCAAATCGATGCGGTATTCCCCGAGGGTTTCGACAAGGTGGGCAGCGTCGTCACGATCCCCGACAGCGTCACGATCGTCGGAGCGCGAAGCGCGCTTGCTTTGATGCACCACTGGAGTACGCAGCCGCTGACGGTGCGGGGGCGGAAGGAGGCGGTGCACGAGTCGATCTCGCTCGAGGACCCGTTCCTCAGCCAGGTCGAGGTCTACCCGTCGACGGCCGTCGTACATTTCGATGTGCAGCCCGTGGCCGAGAAGAAAATCACGAGCGTCTCCGTGACAGTGAACCAGCTCCCCGCCAACCGTGAGGTCGTGCTCATTCCCCCCACGATCGACGTCGTGATCCGCTCGGGCGCCCAATATGTGGCAGGCGTCAGCGACACGGACATCAGGGCATACGTGGATTACCGGTCGCTCCTCCTGGACACGAGCGGCATCGTCAGACCGACGATCGTGTGTCCGGAGAACATCGTCGTGGTCCACACATTTCCCGAACGCATCCAGTACGTGATGCGCAAATAACCATTGTAGGGCGAAATGATATTTCGCCCTGTCGAACGGCAGTACGATTATTGAACCGGGGCGAAACACCGTTTCGCCCTACACGCTCCAATTTATTGCGGCATGGGTTTGCGCGGCAGCTTCGCATCGCGCATGGCCGCGTTGTAGACGAAGGCGGCCATCGCCGTGGCGGCCTGGCTCACGTCTTCGGGTATGACACGCTCGAACGCGTCCATGTTCGTGTGGTAGGTGCGCCCGTATTCGATCGGATCCACGATGAACTGGAATCCGGGC
>JAVBYH010000312.1 GCA_030824175.1 Bacteroidota bacterium
GCTGCACGACCTCGTCGCCTTCGCGTGAGCCGGTGTTCGTCACATCGACGGACACCGTCGCCGATTCGTTGATGCCGATTGTCGGGGTGCAGACGGACGCATTGGTGAACGCGAATGTCGTGTAGCTCAGGCCGAAACCGAATGGAAAGAGCGGCGACACATCGTCGGCGAGGAAGCCCCGTCGCGCCGACGGCTTGTAATTGTAATAGCTCGGCACATGCCCCGCGCTTCGCGGCACGGAAATGGGAAGCTTGCCGCCGGGCGTGTACTCGCCGAACACCACATCGGCGATCGCCGCACCGGCTTCCTGTCCCAGGTACCAGCACTCGAGCACTGCCGGCACGTGTTCGTTGATAGCATTGATGGACACGGGCCGGCCGTTGAAGAGCACGACGATAATGGGCTTCCCCGTTTCAATCATCGCGGCAACCAGATCGTTCTGCATGCCGAAGAGCTCGAGATTCGCGCGGTCGCCCATGTGGTTGTTGTTCCACGCCTCGCGGGAGGTCTGTTCGTTGTCGCCGACGACGAGCACGATCACATCCGCCTTCTGCGCCACAGCCGCGGCCTCCCGGATCATTTTTTTGTCGTCCGCCGGATCCGGAAGCGTCACCGGATCGGCGTTCCATGATCCCCCGACGGTGATCTTGCATCCTTCGCTGTAGAGCACGTTCACTCCGGGACCGACCTTCGCCTTGATGCCTTCGAGCACGGTCGATGTGTATGTCGGCGTGCCGCTGTATCCGCCGAGCATCACACGGTCGGCATTCGGACCGATGACGGCGATCGTCGCGTTCTTCGCGGGATCGAGCGGCAGCAGTCCGCCGTCGTTCTTCAGCAGCGTGATCGTCTCGCGCGCGGCGCGAAGCGCCAACGGCCTGTCGTTCTTCAATCGGATGTCGCTCTGCGTCAGTTCCGGATCGACGTACGGATCGTCGAAGAGACCGAGCGCAAACTTATAATAGAGCAATGGGGCGACGAGTTCGTCGATCACCCGCACATCCACACTTCCCGAGCGCACGAGCCCGACGAGGTTCGGATAACAGTCGAGATCGGGGAATTCGATGTTCACGCCTGCCTCGGCCGCCAGCTTCGCGGCTTCACTCTTGTCCTTCGCCATCGAATGGCTGACCGCCTCGGGGCGCAGATGCAATTCAGCGATCGCATAATAATCGGACACGACGAAGCCCTTGAATCCCCACTCCGTCCGCAGCACGTCGCGCAGCAGCCATTTGCTCGCATGGGAGGAGACGCCGTCGATCTCATTATAGGATGCCATCACGCTGATGGCGCCCGCTTTTTCGATCGCCGCCTTGAACACGGAGAGGAATGTGTCGCGCAGCAGACGCTCGGACACGTTCACCGGCCCGCAGTTCATGCCCGACTCGGGCTGTCCGTGCGCGGCGAAATGCTTGAGGGTCGCAATAACGCGCTTCTTGTCCGTGAACGTCGCATCCCCCTGGAACCCCTTGACGGCGGCAATGCCCATCTGTGTGGCAAGATACGGATCTTCCCCAAAAGTTTCCTCGACGCGGCCCCAGCGGGGATCGCGCGCCACATCGACAACCGGCGTAAGCGCCTGATGCGCCCCGCGGCCACGTGTGTCCTCGGCGATGGAGGTGTAGATGGATTCGACAAGCGCAGGATCGAATGTCGCGGCAAGACCGATGGGCTGAGGATAGCTCGTGGCTTCCTTGCCGGCAAGGCCGTGGAGGCATTCTTCATGGAAGATCACGGGGATGCCGAGACGCGTCTCCTCGACAAAATATTTCTGCAGCCTGTTTGCGAGTTCCGCCATCCCCTTCGCCGTCTGGCCGCCGTTTGTGTCGCTCAGGCGGGCGATCTGTCCCATCCCGTCCTTCATGTGCTCGTGAAGGTGATCGAGTGGCATCGCACCCTGCGCGTCGAAGAGCATCGTCTTCTTCTTGTCCCAGATGCAGAGCATCTGTGCGACTTTTTCCTCGAGCGTCATTCGGCCGAGCAGGTCTGCCACGCGTGCCTCGATCGGAAGCAACGGATTTTTATATTCCGCCGTTGCGGCATCGCTCGCTGTCTGAGTGGTTTCAATGGTCGTCATGGTTTTCCCTCTAACTCTGATGATCTGTGCAACTGAACCGTTTCAAGCTGCTTCAGAACGGTTTATTTGGACGGCGCACTCCGGCCCCGAAGCGCCGCACCGCAACTGTCGTGCACGCCGGTCGTGCGGCTGGAACGGCCGCACGACCGGCTGCGATCAGAACGAATTGTTGATGAACGATTCGAAGAGTTCCTGCTTGCCGCTTGTCGTCGCCGGCTCGCCCGTTGCGACGGCGATCGCCCGAAGGTCTTCGAGCGTCAGTGCGCCCTTCTCGAACTCGGCGCCCTTGCCCGCGTCGAACGACGCGTAGCGTTTCGTGCGCATTTCCCTGTACGGCGTCTTCGTCAGCACCGCATCGGCGGTGATGAGCGCGCGCGCGAACGTGTCCATGCCGAGGATGTGCGCGATGAACAGATCCTCGGGATCGGTGGAATTCCGCCGGACCTTCGCGTCGAAATTCGTGCCGCCCTTCGTGAATCCGCCGCCTTCGGCGATCACAAGCATCGCCTCGGTGAGCTCCATGAGATTCACGGGAAACTGATCCGTGTCCCAGCCGTTCTGATAATCGCCGCGGTTCGCATCGATCGATCCGAGCATGCCCGCGTCAACGGCCACCTGCAGGTCGTGCTGGAACGAATGCTGAGCGAGTGTCGCGTGGTTCACTTCGATATTGAGCTTGAAATCGTCCGCGAGACCGAACTCGCGCAGGAAGCCGATCACCGTGGCGGAGTCGAAATCGTACTGATGCTTCATGGGCTCCATCGGCTTCGGTTCGATGAGGAACGTGCCGGTGAATCCCTGCTTGCGCCCGTAGTCGCGCGCCATGCCGAGGAAGCGGCCCATGTGTTCGCGCTCGCGCTTCATGTTTGTGTTCAGGAGGCTCATGTATCCTTCGCGTCCGCCCCAGAACACGTAGTTCTCGCCGCCGAGGGCGATCGTCGCATCGATGGCGCGCTTCACCTGTGTGGCGGCCTGCGCCACGACGGAGAAGTCGGGATTCGTCGCCGCGCCGTTCATGTACCGCGGGTTCGAGAACACGTTCGCCGTGCCCCAGAGGAGCTTCACGCCGGTGTCCTTCTGTTTCTGCTTCGCATAGTCGACGATCGTCTGCACGCGCGCATCGGATTCGGCGATCGTCGCGCCCTCGTCGATGAGATCGAAGTCGTGGAAGCAGTAGAACGGAATGCCGATCTTCGTGATGAATTCGAACGCCGCATCCATCTTCGCCTTGCCGCGGCCGATCGCATCCGAGGGCGCGTCCCACGGAAGCTCACGCGGTCCCGAGCCGAACGGATCTCCTCCCGTGCCGCAGAAGCTGTGCCAGTACGCGACAGCGAAACGGAAATATTCCTTCATTGTTTTTCCGGCGACGATCTTGTTTTCGTCGTACCAACGGAAGGCCAGCGGATTCGTGGAACCCGCGCCTTCGAATTTGATCTTCTCTATGCCTTTGAAATATTCCATAATGCCTCGATGAAAAGTATTGAGTGTGTTATCAGCCTCAGCGAGCTGAAGTTAGTAATATGATCCTGTCAGACCGTTGCAAGGTTCTGTAATCGAGTCAGCCATGCGTCGTAGGCCGACGCCGTGGCGTCGACTGTCGATTGCTCCGGATGAATCTCGTCAATTTTTTTAAGCGATCCGAATGCGTCGGCCATCGTCGTGAATAGCCCCGCGCCGACAGCCGCGCCGCGTGCGGCGCCGACGGCGCCGTCCGTCTCGATGAGTTCGATCGTCGCGCCGGTCACCGTCGCGAGCGTGGCGCGGAAGATCGGGCTGAGGAACATGTTCGCCTTGCCGGCGCGGATCGTGGTGATGTGCATGCCCATGTCCTTCATGATGTCCATGCCGTACCGGAACGAGAAGGCGATGCCCTCCTGTGCGGCGCGAAGCACCTGCGCACGCGTATGCCGGTTGAAGTCGACGCCGAGGATGTGGCTGCCGATATTCTTGTTCGCAAGGATGCGCTCGGCACCGTTGCCGAAGGGGATGATGCTCACGCCGTCCGATCCGACTGCCGCTCCCGATGCGAGCGCGTTGATCTCCTCGTACGAGAGGCCGGAGGCGACGTTCCGCCGCAGCCAGGAATTGAGGATGCCCGTGCCGTTGATGCAGAGGAGCACGCCGAGCCTCGGAGATGCCGCCTGGTGGTTCACATGCGCGAACGGATTCACGCGGGATTGCGGATCGTAGTTCACCGTGTCGATCACGCCGTAGACGACGCCCGAGGTGCCGGCCGTGGCCGCGATCTCTCCGGGTTCGAGCACGTTCAGCGAGAAGGCGTTGTTCGGCTGATCCCCCGCGCGATACGCCACCGTCGTGCCTTCGGCGAGGCCTGTCTGCGCGGCCGCCTTCTTCGAGACGACGCCCTGCACTGAAAACGTGGGCCGAATCGAGGGAAGCATCCGTTCGTCGATGCCGTACTGGGCCAGCAGCGCGGAGGACACGCGGTCCTCCTTGAAGTCCCAGAAAATCCCTTCGGACAATCCGGAGATTGTTGTGGTGATCTCACCGGTGAGCTTCATCGCAATGAAATCACCCGGGAGCATCGCCTTCGCGGTGCGGTGAAAGATTGCCGGTTCATTGTCCTTCACCCATTTCAGTTTCGAAGCGGTAAAGTTGCCCGGAGAGTTCAGGAGATGCGAGAGACAGTAGTCGGCGCCGAGCGCCGCGAACGCCGTGTTGCCGGTCTCCACGGCGCGGCTGTCGCACCAAATGATGGAGGGGCGAAGCACTGTCTGAGACTCATCGACGAGGACGAGCCCGTGCATCTGATACGAGATGCCGATCGTGTTGATCGCCGACGGGTCGATCGCATGCTCGCTCAGGAGTTTCTTCGTGAGGAGCACGCAGTACTCCCACCACATCTCGGGATCCTGCTCCGCCCAGCCCGGACGGGGCGAGCTGATGGCCATCTCCTCCGCCGGGTACGAACCGTGCGCCACGGCGGCGCCCGTCTCGCAATTGAAGATCGCGCACTTTATCGATGAGCTGCCGATGTCATAGCCGAGTGAATACATATACGAATCCCGTTGTAGAGTTGTGTGTGCCGGTCAGACTGTCTTCATCCACGCCGCGACGCAGCTTGCGATCTTTTCGGCGGTGAAGCCGTAGTGCTCCGCCAGCACTTCGAGCGGGGCGGATTTGCCGAAGCCCGCGAGATCGATCCGCAGCAGGGGCTGGCGTATGAAATCGCCCCATCCTTGCGTCTTCGCCGCCTCGACGACGACAACGCGCGCGGCGCGGGGTATTACGCTCTCGATGTACTCAGCGCTCTGTTTCTCGAGCTCTGTGAGCGAGGGAACGGACACGACGCGCACGGAATAAGCGGTCTGCAATTTCATTGCCGCATCCATCGTCACGCTCAGCTCCGATCCGTTCGAGAGGAGTACAACGTCGGGGCGTTCCGCCGTTTCGCGCAGCACGATGTATCCGCCCTTCGCGCACGCGGCTTCCGAGAATTCGACATTGCGCTTGATGACGCCGGTCTTCTGGCGCGAGAGGAGGATCGCGGTCGGTCCCGTGGTGTTCCTGAGCGCGTACGTCCACGCGACGAGCGTCTCGAGCCCGTCCGCGGGACGGAGCACCGCGAGGTTCGGTATCACGCGGAGCGCCGCAAAGTGTTCGATCGGCTGGTGCGTCGGCCCGTCTTCGCCGAGGAAGATGCTGTCGTGCGTGAACACGTACACGACCTGCAGCTTCGACAATGCGGCGAGGCGTATCGCGCCGCGCATGTAATCCGAGAACACGAGGAACGTGGCGCCGAACGGGATCGACCCGCCGTAATACGCCATGCCGTTCAGGACGCCGCCCATGCCGTGTTCGCGTATGCCGAAATGGAAATTCTTCCCCTCGAAGCTGCCGCGCCGCACGGCGGACGACTTCTTCATCCACGTGCTTGTGGACGGGGAGAGATCGGCGGATCCGCCGACGACGAACGGAACATGCTCTTCGATCTTCTGCAGCACCGCACCGGAGTGCGAGCGCGTCGCGTTGTTTTTCAGGAGGTCGTCCGAGTAGAGGTCGGCATAAAGGGAATCGGGGAGCGTCTTCTTGACCGATGCATCGAGGGCGGCATCGAGGGCGGGGTGCGCCTTCCGCCATTGAGCGAAGCGAGTCTGCCATTCATCGTAACAGGACTGCAGCTGCTTCACGCGGCCCGTGAAAATGTCGCGCACTTCCTGCGGCACGTGGAACGCGTCCTCGTACAGCCAGCCGAGTTGTTTCTTCGTCGCCGCGAGCTCGTCGGCGCCGAGCGGCGAGCCGTGCACCTCGGACGAGTTCGCCTTGCCGGGACTGCCGAAGCCGATGGTGGTCCGCGAGAGGATGAGCGTCGGCTTCGATGTTTCCGCCTGCGCCTCGAGAATGGCGCGTTCGATCTGCGCGTGGTCGTGACCGTCGATCTCGATCGTCTGCCAGTTGTACGCCTGGAACCGTTTCGCCACATCCTCGGAGAACGTCAGGTCCGTCGTGCCCTCGATCGTGATGTGGTTGTTGTCGTAAAAATAAATGATGCGGCCGAGTCCGAGGTTGCCGGCGTACGACGCGGCTTCGGCCGAGACGCCCTCCATGAGGTCGCCGTCGGACACAATGCCGTAGATGTAATGGTCGCCGAAAAGCGTCTCGCCGTTGTTGTAGCGCGCCGCCGTCATGTTCGCGGCGATGGCCATGCCGACGCCGTTGGAGAATCCTGCGCCGAGGGGACCGGAGGTGACCTCGATGCCGGGAAGGAATCCGAATTCGGGATGGCCCGCCGTGCGGCTGTTGAACTGGCGGAACGATTGCAGGTCCCCGAGCGAGACGTCGTAGCCGCTCAGGTGGAGCATTGTATAGAGCAGCATGGACCCGTGTCCGGCAGACAGCACGAAGCGGTCGCGGTTGATCCACGCGGGATCCGCGGGATTGAATTTCAGATGACGCGTCCAGAGCACGTACGCAATGTCCGCCATCCCCATGGGCATGCCGGGGTGGCCTGAATTAGCTTTTTGCACGCCCTCGGCGCTGATGATGCGGATGGTGTTCGCCGCGAGGCGGTCGAGCGGTGAGTGCTGGTGGTGCGTCTCTGCCATGTCTGTCAACCTGATGTCGTGTCGGGAATTCGTATGGAAGGTCACTGTCGATTAAAACGGTTCAATAGTTATTGAACCGCTAAAATATTCTGAAAATCTCCTTCAGAGTCAAGTCCTTTTTCTTTATATAATATTTTTTCTTCGTCAAAACAGACTCCACAGGAGCATCATGTTCAGATACGCCACGATCATACCGATCGAGACGAGCAGTACAACGAGTCCCTTCGAATTGGCGTACTTTCCCATCACCTTCTTCGAGGAGGTGAGGTAGACCTGGAGGAAGATCGTCACGGGCAGTTGTATGCTCAGCACCATCTGCGAGACGATGAGTCCCCGGTACGGATCGCCGATGAGGAAGATGATGGGCAGCGTCGAACAGAGCGAGATGAGCACGCCGAGCCGCGAGTGATTGTCCGAGATGTCGTACGGTTCCTTGAAGAGGCCGGAGAAGATGCTGCCCCCGGCCATGCCCGAGGTGATGCTCGAGGCCACGCCCGCGAAGAGCAGCGCGACGGCGAAGATGACGGCCGCCCCGCCGCCCAGCAGCGGCATGAGCATCTCGCGCGCCTGCTGGAGCTCGGTGACGACGATGCCGCCGTGGAAGAATGTCGTCGCCGCCAGCAGGATCATTGCGCTGTTGATCGCCCATCCCACAATCATCGAGAAGAGCGTATCGGCGAACTCGTACTTGAGCTGCCGCCGGATGACCGATTCATCCTTCAGGTTCCACTGCCGGCTCTGGATGATCTCCGAATGGAGAAACAGATTATGCGGCATCACCACCGCCCCGAGCACGCTCATCACGACGACGATCGAGCCGTCGGGGATCGCGGGCACGAGCCACCCGCGAACCGCCTCGGACCACTGTATCTCCACGAGTGTGAGTTCGTAGATGAACGATAACCCGATGATCGAGACGAAACCGATGATGTATTTCTCGAGCATGCGATACGAGTTGCTCAGGAGCAGCCAGATCACGACGCCGAGGATGATCACCGCTCCGACCTTCACCGGTATCCGGAAGAGCATGTTGAGCGCGATCGCGCCGCCGAGGATTTCTGCGAGGGATGTCGAGACGGAGGCGAGCATTGCGGTGGCGAGCGTCGAGCGCGAGACCCAGTGCGGCGTGTGTATCGTCGCCGCCTCGGACAAGCAGAGTCCCGTGGCGATGCCGAGATGCGCGACGTTGTGCTGGAGCACGATGAGCATCACGGTGCTGAGCGTCACCATCCATAGCAGCGTATAGCCGTACTCCGACCCCGCGGCGATGTTGGACGCCCAGTTGCCCGGATCGATGAAACCCACCGTCACAAGCAGACCCGGTCCGATGTACTTCAGGATCTCGAGCGCTCCGTACCCGGGACGATGATCGCCGCGAAAAAGGTCTTCGAAATATTTGAACATTACTCCCCTGTGATTCCCCGTGCCTGCAAAAAAATACGCAAGGTCGAATATACGAAGACTTGGGAAAAGATTCTCGTCGTACAGAGGATTTTTTTACTCTCCGGAAGTTTTTTTATGTCCTGATGAACGTGCCGTTGTGCAGTTCTGCGAACGCCTGGCGGAGCTCCTCCTCCGTGTTCATGACGATCGGTCCGCCCCATGCCACCGGCTCGAGGAGCGGCGTGCCCGACACGAGCAGGAAGCGGATGCCTGCGTCGCCGGCCTGCACCGTGATTTCATCTCCCGAATCGAAGAGGACGAGCGACCGGTTCTCCGCCACGCCGTAGTGGTCCCGTCCGTTCGCATCGGTGGTCTCGGTGCGCACCGGTTGCGGTTCCGAGGCGTCCCGGAATCGTCCCGATCCCTCGAACACGTACGCGAACGCATGACGCGACGTGTCCACCTTCAGCGTCCTCCGTTTTCCCGGAGGCACCGAGACGTCGACGTAGATGGGATCGGCGGCGATGCCGTCCACCGGCCCCTTCTTCCCCCAGAACTCGCCGGTGATGATGCGTACGCTTGTGCCGTCGTTTTCCGTTTCCACGGGAATCTCCGCCGAGCCGACATCCTGGTATCTCGGCGGCGTCATCTTCAACGACGACGGAAGATTCGCCCACAGCTGGAACCCGTGCATGCGTCCGTTCGCGTCGCCGCGCGGCATCTCCTGGTGGAGGATGCCGCTGCCCGCGGTCATCCATTGCACGTCGCCCGCGCCGAGCACACC
This sequence comes from Bacteroidota bacterium, assembly GCA_030824175.1. Classification (GTDB taxonomy): domain Bacteria; phylum Bacteroidota; class Ignavibacteria; order UBA10030; family UBA8401; genus CAISDA01. Next base: position 9,314 of record JAVBYH010000312.1, read on the forward strand.
GCTGTTGCCGAGACTGTCGCCATGCGCGACATTCCCCGCGAGCAGATACGTGATCGTCTCGATGCCGCGATGCGGATGCCACGGAAATCCTTTCAGGTAGTCTTCGGGCCGTTCATTCCTGAAATCGTCGAGCAGCAGGAACGGATCGAAGTCCGCCGTGTTGCCGAAGCCGAACGCGCGCCTCAGGTGCACTCCCGCACCCTCGAGTGTCGGTTTCGATTGAATGATCCTCTTTACCGGTCGTATTGACATAACAGATTCCTTTGCATATAATAGTACACTTGCGCCGGGGGCGCACCCTCCCCCTGCCCATCCCCGTTACAATATTGAACGAATGCAGCACCTTCCAAGTTCCGGCTGGCACAAGGACCCCTATCCGCACTCACGATGGCGGTCCCGCGGAAGGCATCGCTGACGACGAGACAGACAGCAATGAAACAGAAAAGCCCACATGCAATTCCTCCCGACACGCTCCGCCGCCGCCAATATGGCCGCAACGACACAACTCGGCGTCACATGGGAGCCGATGAAGCGCCCCCCATTAACGACATTCATACAATGGGACGATCAGGACATTTTCTACCACCTGCGCAGGCGGCTCGCCGCATCGCAGGGGCCTCAGGTGTGTGAGCTGCGGATGTGCGCCGCAGACGGCACGACCGTCTGGATGCGGCTCGATGCCGCCGCCATCGGGGTCTCGCCCGACAACGAGGAGATCTATCACATCGTGATGACGGATATCACGGAACGGAAGAACGCAGAAAGAGGAACGGACGAATCGCAGGCGGAGCCGGCCGGTTCACCGCGGCCGCTCTGACTCCCGATCGAAGGAGTGATGAAGTATGAACACGCCCGTCCGCCGTTGGCTGCATGATGCAGCCGGCGGCGGACGGGCGTTTCAGGTACGTACGAAGGTTACACGACGTACGTTGACGACGCTGTATCGCCGCCGCGGCCGGTCCAATTCGTGTGGAAGAATTCGCCCCTCGGCTTGTCCGTCCGCTCGTACATGTGCGCGCCGAAATAATCGCGCTGCGCCTGCAGGAGGTTGGCGGGGAGCCGGGCGTTGCGGAACCCGTCGAAGTAGTTGAGCGCGGTGGAGAGCGCCGGCGTCCAGACGCCGTTCATGACCGCCGTCGAGACGACGCGGCGCCATGCGTCCTGCGACGCCTCGATCTTCTGCTTGAAGAACGGATCGAGCATGAGATTGTTCAGCGACGGATCGGCGTCGAATGCGGCCTTGATCTTTCCGAGGAACGCGGAGCGGATGATGCACCCGCCGCGCCACAACAGCGCGATGCCGCCGTAGTTGAGATCCCATTTGAATTCATGCGCCGCCGCGCGGAGCATCACATACCCCTGCGTGTATGACACGATCTTCGACGCGTAGAGCGCCTTCTCGAGATCGGCAAGGAATGCCTGCCTGTCGCCCGTGAATTTCGGGACGGGTCCGGAGAGCATTGTCGACGCCACGACGCGTTCTTCCTTCTGCGCGGAAATGCACCGGGCATAGACCGCCTCGCTGATCAACGTGAGCGGCACGCCGAGGTCGAGGGAGGTGACGCTCGTCCACTTGCCCGTGCCCTTCTGTCCGGCCGTGTCGAGGATCTTGTCGACGATGGGACCGCCGTCCGCGTCCTTGAACGCGAGGATGTCGCGCGTGATTTCGATGAGATAACTGTCGAGGTCTCCCGTGTTCCATTTCTTGAAGACCTCGTGCATCTCCTCGGCCGACATGCCGAGCAGGTCGCGCATGATCTGGTACGCCTCGCAGATGAGCTGCATATCGCCGTACTCGATGCCGTTGTGCACCATCTTTACGAAATGTCCCGCGCCGTTCTCGCCGACCCAGTCGCAGCACGGCGTGCCGTCCTCGACCTTGGCGGCGATCGCCTGGAAGATCGGCTTCACATGCGGCCAGGCCGCGTGCGATCCGCCCGGCATGATCGACGGTCCCTTCAACGCGCCTTCTTCGCCGCCCGAGACGCCGGTGCCGATAAAGAGCAGCCCCTTCGATTCGAGGTACGTCGTGCGTCGCATCGTGTCCGGGAAATACGAGTTGCCGCCGTCGATGATGATGTCGCCCTTCTCGAGAAACGGAATGATCTGCTCGATGAAATCGTCGACGGGCTTGCCGGCCTTCACCATGAGCATCACCTTGCGCGGCGAGGCAAGCGATCCGACGAATTCCTCCATCGTATGCGCACCGATGAACTTCTTCCCTTTGCCGCGGCCCTTCATGAAGGCGTCGACCTTGTCCACCGTGCGGTTGTACACGGCGCAGGTGAAGCCCCTGCTCTCCATGTTGAGGACCAGGTTTTCGCCCATGACCGCGAGGCCCACAAGTCCGATGTCTGCTTTTGTACTCATAATCCTTTTCTCCGATGTCTTTGTGAATTAGTGTGCTATCGTAAATCCAATTGTTCGAAGCGACGCTTCCATGTGCGGATTCGCGTTCACGGGCCCGACTGTGTACGAAGTGAACTCCCTCCGCAGCGGATACTCGGCACGCTGCTTCTCGAACGTCGAGGGCGCATGGCGCAGCCGCTCATCGTCGGCGCAAATGTCGTACGTATGGCGGACGGCGCGCGCGACGACTTCCTGATTCGAGAGCGACGCGCAATCGATCGTGAACACGGGCTCGGCCGGCGCCGGTACGTTCGCCGGGAACCACTCGGGAATGCCCAGGCCGAAAAAATCGCTGAGCGCATTCACGCTCATCGCCGTGCCGAACGCCTTGCCGTCC
>JAVBYH010000315.1 GCA_030824175.1 Bacteroidota bacterium
GCGCCGGCGATGTTCAGCGGCGGATCGTGCATGGTGCCTGTGAATGAATTTGTGAAGATGTTCGAGACGGAGATGCGGCAGCGTATTATTTTTTCGGGATCGGAACCGGGGAAGAGCGCCGCGCCGGCCGAAAAATCAGTTATTACGAGTCAAACACCCGGGCAGACGAAGGACCCCGCCTCATCCGGCGACGAACAGTTGTCTGTGGGAACGGACGCGAAGGCTGGCAAGTTCACCGTGACCGGCATCGACGTCGAGGAAAAAAAGAACGGCTATCTTCTGCGCATTCATGCGACTGAGCGGCTGCCTGACGCCGAGAAGACGCTGCAGGGCGGCGAATGGCTCTATCTGACCGTGCCGCGGGGCACGGCCGATGTCGCGCGGCTGGGGGGAATGTTCCCAACCGGCCTCGTGAAGCGCGTGATACCCGTGCAGTCCGCCCAGGCCCTCCAGATCAGCTTCCAGTTCCGCGAAAAGATCGAATCCGCCGAGATCGTCGCGGATCGGGCGGGGACGGACATCCTCGTCGCGCTGCGCACGGTGAGGGCGGCCAGCGGAAGCACTACGTCCGAGCCGGCCGTTGAATCCGTTACGCCGCCCAAACAGCTAACAGCCGCCGAAACGAACGCCGAGAAGCAGAAGAACAAGTGGAAGCTCGACGTGATCGTGCTCGATGCGGGCCATGGCGGCCGCGATCCGGGTACGATCGGCTCCATGGGCACGCATGAAAAGGATGTCACGCTCGGCATCGCGCTGAAGCTCGGCGCACTCATCGAACGGAACATGCCCGGCGTGAAAGTCGTGTATACCCGGAAAACCGATACGTTTGTCGAGCTCTATCGCAGAGGGCAGATCGCCAACGAGGCGGGCGGAAAATTGTTCATCAGCATCCATTGCAACTCGACGCCGAAAAAAGCCACCGCCGCGAACGGCTTCGAGATCTATCTGCTTCGTCCCGGCAAGACTGCGAATGCGATCGAGATCGCGGAACAGGAAAACGGCGTCGTGCGGCTCGAAAAGGATTTCGAATACAGGTATCAGACGCTCACCGAAGAGAACTACATCATCCTCACGATGGCGCAGAGTGCGTACGTGAAGCAGAGCGAACGCTTCGCCGAATTCCTCGAATCCGAGATGGCGAAGAAGATGGTCTACCAGAGCCGCGGCGTGAAGCAGGCGGGATTCTACGTGCTCGTCGGGGCGTCCATGCCGAACGTCCTCATCGAGGCCGGGTACCTCTCGAACAAGAAGGACGAGTCGCTCCTGCGCGGGCTCCCCGGCCAGTACCTCGCCGCGGAATCGATCTATGACGGCCTCAAAAAATTCAAGACGGAATACGAAAGCAATTTCAGCGAAGATTAATGATGACATTTCCAGATTTATTCCCCTCCATATTTTCTGAAAGAGCACATGGATAATCAGATGATCGACCGTCCCGTTCACACACGGGAGTTCCGGATGCGCCGCGCGATGAACTGGCTGACGCTCGGCTTCACATACGCCGCCATGTACATGGGGCGCTACAATCTCTCGTTCGCCAATAAGGCGCTCTCCGACAAATATGGATGGGACAAGACGGAGATCGGAGCGATCATCACCACCGCGCTCACGATCTACGGCATTTCGGCGCTCTTCAACGGGCCCATCGCGGACCGGATCGGCGGGCGCAAGGCGATGCTCATCGGCGTCTTCGGCGCCGTCGTGTTCAACGTGTTGTTCGGCCTGGGCGCGTATATCGGATTCCTCGGCACGGGGCCGCTGCTGCTTGCGTACTTCGCCACGGCGTGGGGCTGCAACATGTACTTCCAGTCGTACAGCGCCCTGGCGCTCATCAAGGTGAACTCCGGTTGGTTCCACGTGCGGGAGCGCGGCGTGTTCTCGGCGATCTTCGGTTCGATGATACAAAGCGGGCGCGCGCTCATCTTCGTCGTCGGCGGCATCGCGGTGGCGGTGCTGCCGTGGGAATGGGTGTTCTTCATCCCGGCGATGATCATGTTCATGATGGGCGTGTTCACGTTCTACTTCGTGCGCGACACGCCCGAGGAGGCCGGACACCCCGCATTCGATACGAAGGACGCATCGAGCGGCGATACAGATAAGGTGGACATGAAGTACCTCATGAAGAAGGTCTTCACAAATCCGGTCACGCTCACGATCGCGCTTGCAGAGTTCTGCACAGGCTTCGTCCGTCACGGCTTCGAACAATGGTTCCCGCGCTACATGCAGGAGGCCCAGGGCCTGCTACTCGATTCGGCGGTGTTCCAGAAAGGCGCGCTGAGCGTCGTCATTGCGGGCATCGCGGGCGCATTCGCCGCGGGCACGCTGTCCGACTGGCTCTTCCGTTCGCGCCGCACGCCCGTCGCCTTCATCGGCTACATGCTGCAGATCGGCTCGCTGGCTGTTGTGTGGGCCGCGCCGAGCGTCGACGCGATCATTATGGCATTCGTCGTCAACTCGTTCGCCATCAGCATGGTGCATTCGATGCTCTCGGGCACGGCGTCCATGGACTTCGGCGGGAAGAAGGCCGCGGCCTCAGCCACCGGGCTGTTCGACGGCATGCAGTACATCGGCGGCGCCGCGGTCGGCGCGGGTATGGGGTGGATGCTGGAGACGTTCGGCTGGGGTTCGTGGGGACCGAGCATGATCGGATTCTCCGCCATCGGCGCGATCCTCATGCTGCGGCTGTGGAATGCGTCGCCGACGAAAAAGTCGGCGCATTAACAACGAGATTCCTCGCTTCGCTCGGAATCACAGATTTATTTTCGGAATGACACCTTATACTTGGAATGTGTCCTAGTACTCGGAATGACACCTTATAATAAACGGGGGCCGGTTCTTCAACCGGCCCCCGTTTTTTTATGCTTATGCTGTCCACAATTTTTTCGTGACCCGCTCGAGCTCCCCGGCGAGCAGCGCCGGGTCGTTCGTCTTCTCGGGCATGTTCTCGAACACGGCGTAGGGGATCTTAATGCCGTTCACGTCGATCGTGTTCGGATCGGCGGCCTCGAGCTTGTCCCAGTCGTTCGTCTTGTAATAGAACTCCATCTTCGCGTCGGGCAGCGAGTGGAAGAGGATCGAATCTTCCTGACCCGGGCGGGCGCGGCGGTGGTTCTTGCGGACCGACTCCTCGTACGGCACGCGGATGTAGATGAGCTTCACGCGCTTCAGGATGTCTTCGTGCAGATACGTCAAGGCCTCGTGGATGCCGTCCTCTCCGCCGCGTGCGAATTCGATGACGACCGTCTTACCCGATTCGTGATAGTTGGGCTCACGGGCGACCTTTTTCCGATACTCGAGGCTGATGCGCTCGATGTAGAGGTTCCAGATGAAATGGTCCTTGAACCAGTATTTCTCATCCGTCCACACGCGTTCCTTGCCGTGCTTCGTGAGAATGTCGTCCGTCTCGAACGATTCCCAGACGTAGAGGAAATCGTCGAGCTCTTCAAACTCGCCGATGTGGAAGCGTTCCGAACGTTCGTTCGCGGGCGTCTTTTTCAGGAAATCGATGACTTCCGATTTCCCGGCTGCAGGCCGGCCTGTGATGATAAGAATGGGGAAATTGTTGCTCATGCATACTCCTTGGTGGAATGATTGATAGACACATGTGCTGCTGTGCGGTGTAAGCGGCGCACCGGCTGTTATTTCGTCTCTGTGATCCTCTCCTCGATCGAGGCGAGAATGGTTTTTTCGTTGCGCATCTTCTGTTCCACGACCTTGTAGAGCGACATCGTCGTATACACTTGCATTGCGACAGGGAAGCCGAGATACCGCTTCGCCTCGCTCACGAGGTAGTCGTTCGCAGCCGCGGTGTACGTCTGTGCATCGACGACGGGGCTGCCGTTCACGCTCAGCGTGAGGATCTCGGCCTTGCCCGAGCCGTTGCGTTTCCACGTGCAGCGGATGCCGGAGGTCTGTATGGCGGGGCGTTCGTCGAGATAATTCTGGATGACCGAACGGAGCTGTGCGCCAGTCATCGTAAAGGTCACGAGCACGTTCCGGAAGGGGAGGACTTCGAAGAGGTCCTTCTTCGTGAATGTTCCGGCCGTGACGTTCTTGCGGATGCCGTGTGTGTTCATGAACGCCACGTCGGATTTCGACGCCTCGCGCTGCGCGTCGGTGATGAAGTTGCCGAGCGCCGATTCCGTGACGGTGTTCCGAAGATCCGCGGGGATCGTCGCGATCGTCTCGCTGTAGTCCGCGTCGATCGCGGTCTTGATCGAGTCCACGAACACCGAAAGGGCCGTTGCCGGCCGCTCGCTCGTGTACCAGAGCTGAAGAAGGTTGCCGTCGTATTTCACGATCTTGTTATCCTGGATCGTGAGGTCCACGACGCCGAGATTCTCGAGATTGGAGCCGGCCTGGACGATAATGATGCCGTTGACGCGTTTCGGGTGCCTGAGGCGCGTGTGCGAATGCCCGCCGATGATCATGTCCAGCCCATTCACGTTCGCGGCGAGGACCGAATCGTCCTCCACGCCCTGATGCGTGACGGCGACAAGGAGGTCGACTGTTCCCTTCAGTTCGTCGATGTATTTCTGTGCGGTCTGCGCGGTGGCAAGCACTTTCATGCCCTTGAAGTTCGAGGGAATGATGAGCTCGTTGAGGCTCGTGGTGGTCAGCCCGATGACGGCGACCTTCACGCCGTTCGATTCCAGGATCATGTATGGCTTGTTGTTCGCGGGAACACCGCCGGTCTCGTTCACAAGGTTGGCGGAGACTGTCGGAAATTTGGCGATCGCGGTGAGGCTGCGCAGATTGTCCTGCGAGATGTCGAAGTCGTGGTTGCCCGGGCACCAGATATCGTAGCCGACACGGTTCATCATTTCAAACAGGGCGCCGCCGAAGGCGCCGCGGTACTGGTATTCGGTGATCGGATTGCCGGTCATCATGTCTCCGGCATCGACAAGGAGGACGGCGGGCTTCACTTTCCGAAGGCTGTCCACCGCCCACGCCAGCTCCACAAAGCCCCCGACGAGCGGTTTGGGGGGAGTTTTGATCCAAAATGCCTCGTGGGGGGTGAAACTCGCATGTGCGTCGTTCGTGTGAAGTATGGTGATGTGCTTCGGTTCGCCGGCCGTGAGCACGTGCAGCAGTGTGAATACTGCCGTCATGGCGAACGCCGTGCGCTTAAGTGTCGATGTCATTGTCAACCCGTTTGTTGTGGCAATATGGTGCATGAACCGGAAAGATAATGTACAAACTCTCGGAATAAGTATCCACAAAGAAAAATGAATATATGTATTGAAATGTGGCAAAATTAATCGTACTATAAACGAGGTTTCTATTGTTCCGGCCGACACCGCACCGCCATATTTTTCCCGAACTGATTTTACGAAAGGATGAACCATGAATCTATCGACGTCGTATCTTGGACTCGCATTGAAGAATCCCATTGTCCCATCCGCATCGCCGATGTCCAGGACGATCGGAAGCATACGAGCCATGGAGGATTATGGCGCATCGGCAATCGTGTTATACTCGCTCTTCGAAGAACAGATCCGGCATGAAACGAACGAACTGAACCATTTCCTGAGCCACGGCACGGAAAGCTTCGCGGAGGCGCTGTCGTACTTCCCCCAGCAAACCGATTATTATCACGGTCCGGAAGAGTACCTCGAACACATCGCCTCGGCGAAACGCGCCGTGGAGATCCCGATCATCGCCTCGATCAACGGATCGACGGCCGGCGGCTGGACCGAATACGCGAAGAAAATGCAGCAGGCGGGCGCCGACGCGCTCGAGCTTAACATCTACCACATCCCGACGGACCCCGACGTGAGCGGCTCCGAGGTCGAAGATCAGTATATCGAGATCGTGCGCGACGTGCGCGGCGCCGTTACAATACCGATCGCCGTGAAGCTGTCGCCGTTCTTCAGTTCCGTCGCATCGATGTGCAAACGCCTCGACGACGCGGGCGCCAACGGGCTCGTGCTGTTCAACCGCTTCTATCAGCCGGACATCAACCTGGATTCGCTCCAGGTCGAACCCGGCGTCGTGCTCAGCACCTCTGAGGCCCTCCGCCTTCCGCTTCGCTGGGTGGCTATTCTGCACAAGCAGGTGAAGGCCGATATCGCCGCGACGACGGGCATCCACACAGCCGAAGACGTGCTGAAGATGGTGATGGCCGGGGCAAATGTCACGCAGGTCTGTTCCGCGCTCCTGCGCCACGGACCCCGCCGCATCCGCGAGATCATCACCGGCATCACGCAATGGATGGTCGATCACGAATATGCGTCACTCGAACAGATGCGCGGCTCGATGAGTCACAAATCGGTCGCAGACCCGTCGGCGTTCGAACGCGCGAATTACATGAAGGCATTGAATTCATATATGTAAGTTCATTTTCATCGCCAGACGGTCATCGATGCCGTGCAATGCATCGATGACCGCCGGACGATAGTGCAGACACGAGAAGATCCGGATGAGCATTTTTTTCAGCAGACAGTGCGAGTATGCAATTCAGTCCGCAATTTATATCGCCCAAAAACCCGCCGGCCAGTGGACCACGGTGAAGGAACTGACGGGACACCTGAATGTTCCTTACCATTTCTCCGGGAAGATCCTCCAGAACCTGTCGCGCAAGGGAGTGCTCATTTCAATGAAGGGCACGCGCGGCGGATTCGCGCTGGCCAAGCCTGCGCGCGACGTGACGCTCTTCGACATCGTCGATGCGGTGGACGGCTCGGCCTTCCATAAGGCCTGCGTGATGGGCTTCCCGAGGTGCGGCGACGGGCACGAATGCTCGCTCCACGACCAGTGGGGCATCCTGCGCGAAAAAATTTATAAGATGCTCGTGAAAAAATCGCTCCACGATCTCGCGCACGACATGAACAAACCGGGTTATCAGATCCTGCCGGACGCCTTAAAAAATTCTTTAAAATAACGCTTGCTTCCGACTGTGTGATTGTCGTATATTGAAATCAGACAAATTAGTCTGATTACTAACTACACGCTACGGTTTCAGCCATGGAACGATCTACCGCTTCGCAACGGCGTCCGCTTCGGGTGAAAAAACTTCCCCCCGAGCTTCGCAGACACAAAATTAATTTTTCCCGCATTCCCGATCTTCAGGCCCGGTTCATGGCCCGGCTGAAATACGATTCCCAATTCCAGCGCATGCTCGTGCAGGCGGCGTTCCTCCTCGTCTGCATCTGGATTGGCATCGAGTTCCACTATTTCGTGAAGTGGGGGATGTCGCGCGGCGCCCTCCCGTTCGTCGAACGGCCTCCCGGCGTCGAAGGATTCCTTCCCATCAGTGCGCTCATCAGCCTCAAATACTGGATCGAGACCGGCATCATCAACGACGTGCACCCGTCGGGCCTCATTATCTTCCTGGCGATCGTGGGAGGCAGCCTCCTCCTGAAAAAGTCGTTCTGCAGCTGGTTCTGTCCCGTTGGCACGCTCAGCGAATCGCTCTGGATGCTCGGCCAAAAACTTTTCGGGAAAAATTTTACGCTGCCGCGGTGGCTCGACTATCCGCTGCGATCGCTCAAGTACCTGCTCCTCTTGTTCTTCGGTGCTGCAGTCTGGGCGATGGACGCGGACTCGATGGCCGCTTTCATCTACAGTCCCTACAACAAGATGGCGGATGTGAAGATGTACTATTTCTTCGCCGAGATGACCACCGCAGCCGTCGTGACGATACTCGTCCTGATGGGACTCTCCGTCGTCGTGAAGAATTTCTGGTGCCGCTATCTCTGTCCCTACGGCGCGCTGCTTGGCCTCGCGAGCTTCCTGAGCCCGTTGAAGATACGCCGCACGGCCTCGACGTGCATCGACTGCGAACTGTGCACGAAGGCGTGCCCGTCTAACATCAAAGTCCATGCGGCGTCGACGGTGCGGAGCGATGAATGCACATCGTGCCTGCAGTGCGTCGAGGTGTGTCCCGTGAAGAACACGCTCGAGATGCGCGCGCCCGTCGTGAAGCGCGGCGTGCCCACGTGGGCTGTGGCGGCACTCGTCGTCCTCGTCTTCATCGGCGTCACCGGCGCGGGCATGATGGCCGGGCACTGGCGCAACGGCATGACGCGCGACGAGTACCTCATGCGTTTCCCCAAGATCGATTCGCCCATGTACCAGCACGCGCGCGGTTCGGTTCCCGAGTATGGACCGCAGGATTGAATTTGATTGTTTAATTCTCCACATTGTGCATGTTGTTGGGCGAAATGATATTTCGCCCTGTCGAATGATCGCATGATGGGCGAAAACAGGGCGAAACGTCGTTTCGCCCTACAGTGCTTCACATTCCCCTCTCTCATATGAATCCGAACCCCGGCCCCCTCCGGCGCCTGCTTGCTGCACTCCATCCGCCGCGGCAGTGGCGCGTTCCAGTGATCATCGCCATCGGCACGCTCCTTGGCGCGGGGGGCGTCGTGCTTCACATTGCGAACGCGACGTCTTATTTGTCCGACCGCCCCGAGGCGTGCATGAACTGCCACGTGATGGCACCGCAGTTCGCCACATGGCAGCGCGGCAGCCACGGCCGCGTCACGATCTGCAACGACTGCCACGTGCCGCACGATAACGTGTTCCGCAAATATGCGTTCAAGGCGACAGACGGCCTTCGGCATTCCACGATGTTCACCTTCCGCATGGAGCCGCAGGTCATCCACGTGAAGGAGGCGGGCATCAACGTGATACAGGAAAATTGCGTCCGGTGCCACATCCACGTCGTCCAGAATGCCGCTGCGCTCCAGGTCTCGGGCAGCGCCGTGCGGCATGGCGAGGGCAAATACTGCTGGGACTGTCACCGCGAAACTCCGCACGGCCGCGTGAACAGTCTGGCGTCGGTTCCGAATGCCCGCGTTCCCGAATTATCAAGCGTCATGCCGGCATGGATGACTGATTATCTCCGTCAATCTTCAGCAAAGCAATAACGAAAGGAATGTCGTATGAAACGCATCGTCGATATCATTCAGGAAAAACCGTGGGTCGGCTGGGCGTTGTTCGCCGGAACGATCGTCGTGGTGTTCCTCGTCGGCCTATTCGCCGCGTCGATCATGGAGCGGCGGAACGAAGCCGCCAACGCACGCCTGCAGGTGGTGCGCCCGATCGCCGAATGGGAACCGCGCAATGAGGTGTGGGGCGAGAATTATCCGCGCGAGTTCGAAACGTACAAGGCCACATCGGACACCGTCTTCACAAGCAAGTATGGCGGCGCAGCGACGCGCGATCTCCTGAAGGAGAGTCCCGAGGCCGTCATCCTCTGGGCGGGATACGCGTTCTCACGCCAGTACAACCAGGCGCGTGGCCACTATTACGCAATCAAGGACATTCGAAACACACTCCGCACGGGAGTGCCCCAGCCCGCCACGTGCTGGAGCTGCAAGAGTCCCGATGTGCCCCGCCTCATGAACGAAATGGGCGTCGAAAAATTCTACAAGGGAAAGTGGGATTCGCTGGGATCCCAGGTCGTCAACAACATCGGGTGCCAGGACTGCCACGATCCGAAGACGATGAATCTGCGCATCACGCGCCCCGCGCTCGCCGAGGCCTTCGCCCGGCAGGGGAAGGACATCACGAAGGCGACGCATCAGGAGATGCGCTCGCTCGTGTGCGGCCAGTGCCACGTTGAATATTATTTCAAGGGCGAAGGGAAGTACCTCACCTTTCCCTGGGACAAGGGATTCACCGCCGATGCGATGGAGGCGTATTACGATTCGGTGGGTCACGTCGACTTCGTGAACTCGCTTAGCCGCACACCGATCCTGAAGGCACAGCATCCCGATTACGAGCTCTACCGGACGGGCATTCATGCCGAGCGCGGCGTCTCGTGCGCCGACTGCCACATGCCGTACCGGAGCGAGGGAGGAGTGAAATTTACGAACCATCACATTCAGAGTCCGCTTGCCGATATCGCATCCGCATGCCAGGTGTGCCATCGTGAAAGCGAGGCGACGCTCACCAAAAACGTGAACGACCGCCAGGACAAGATCATCGAGCTGCGCCGTCAGGCAGAAGGCGCGCTTGCCAAGGCCCATCTCGAGGCGAAGGCCGCGTGGGATGCCGGCGCGACGGAGGACGAGATGAAGCCCGTGCAACTGCTCATACGCCATGCGCAGTGGCGCTGGGATTGGGTGGCGGCGTCGAACGGCCTCGGATTCCATTCGCCTGTCGAGGCGGCCCGGGTGCTCGGCACGTCCGTCCAGCGTGCGGAGGAAGCGCGCGGCGAGATCATCCGCGTGCTTGCCAAACACGGCATCACGAGCCGCGTAACGCTGCCTGATTATTCGACGAAGGAGAAGGCGCAGGCGGTCATCGGGCTGAACATGAAAGACCTCGAGGCCAAAAAAGATGCATTCAGAAAAACAGTCCTTCCCGAATGGGATAAAAAAGCCAAAGCCCGGCAGGGTGCGCTGAGTTACTGATCAAACAGAAGGGACTGCCCGCACCATGTATGAACACAAAACGCATCCATTATTGCCGCGGCGGAAGTTCTATCTCCGTGTGCTCAACCATTGGCTCACGGCCATCGCGGTCATCGCATCCTCGCTTGGCGTGGGCATTGCCGGGTATCTCATCACCGAAGGGATGTCATTCATCGATGCATTGCTCAATGCATCGATGATACTTGGGGGGATGGGACCCGTCAATGAGCTGCACACGGAAGCCGGCAAGGTTTTCGCCTCATTTTACGCCCTTTTTTCAGGAATGGTCGTCCTTGTCATTGCAAGCATCATCATTGCCCCCCTCTTTCACAGGCTTCTGCACCGGTTTCATATTGAAAAAACGGCCTCGCAATGACGTGTGTAAATAAAGTTTAAATCTCCGCTAATAATTTTCAGATCCGATCCGATAATAATAACACACACGCATCCTTTGGGGGGATCAGTGTTTTATATCATCGGATTGGCATACCTTGCCTTTTCCTCCGGTATCACTGTTGGATGGAATGACATCTTCCATTCCGAGAGCACCACATTTTCCGACACCCGATCCTTCGGGGGCGGCAACAGCTCCGCACCAATCCCTCCAGCGGTTCCACCAGTGCACGAACAGTCTTGAATAATTCGAATCGTTGTGGAAAAATTTTTCACTTAAATTTTTCAGGGGGCAGCGATGAAAGGATTCATTCCTGTACTACTGTTTTCACTTCTTCTCTCACCAAGCGCCCCGGCAGGGACGATCACCAGTTATGTAAGCGGAAACTGGAACAGTACCGGCACGTGGGTTGGCGGAGTCATTCCGGCTTCGACCGATTACGTTATCATTGCATCGGGCGATAACGTCAATACGAACGGAAGCAGGACGTGTGCGGGGATCACGATCACGGGAACACTATCGATGAATTTTGGCAACACATTGACGGTGAACGGCAATGTCAGCGGAAGTGGGATATGGTCGACCGGTAGAGTCATTACTCTGTCCGGCAATTGGACGTTCAACGGAACGTCGACGGCGGGCAGCGTGCAGGTGAACTTCGTCGGATCGAACGAGCAGACATTATCAGGCGTGATATCCTCGGGCTCGGGAGATCTGATAATCAACAAGACAGGCGGATCTGTCACGCTGGGAAGCAACATGTACGTCGGTGGGATATTCACGATGACGAGCGGCACATTCAACGCGGGCTCCTACCTGCTTACGGCTGTTTCGAACACATTGACAGCCGGAACGCTCAGAGTCGGGACTGCGACCTGGGCGGGCAATTATTCGTTTACCCCTGCCCCCCCCGCAAATTTTACGATCGATTATTACAATTCCGCCGCAACGATCAACGCCGGCTTCACATATCAGAATCTCATCTACAGCGGAAGCGGTACGGCCGGGACAAGCGGCACGCTGACAGTGCAGGGGGACCTTGAAAATACGGGAGGGGGAACGCTCAATTTCGGATCGAACGCCGTGACGATCAGCGGAACAGTCACATCTCATTCAATTGCGGGCTTCACGACGACGGGACTTGTTTCGATGACAAAAACCTCAGGCACTGCAACCCTGACCGGGAATGTGACGATGGGAAGCTTCACATTGAACGGACTTGGCGGCACACTGAACTTCGGCGCGGGCCTCAGCAACACGGTCACCGGAACGCTGACAACAACCAACGGG
>JAVBYH010000303.1 GCA_030824175.1 Bacteroidota bacterium
CAAGACGATGCATGACCTGAAGAATCCGTTCGCCGCGATCTCCGGATTTGCGACAATTCTTCATCAGGACGAGAAGATCCAGGCGATGCCGGACCAGCGCGAAGTGGTCAAGTACATCATCGATGCGGGCGACTCCGCCCTGAGCCTCATCAACGACATTTTCGATTCGAACGCCATCGAGAGCGGGAGGCTGCGTCTCGACAAATCGTACTTCCACATCGGCCCGATGCTCGAGGGCGCGGTGCGGGCGCACCTGCTCGTTGCGAAGGCGAAGAACATCACGATCGGCATCGAGGCGGACGCGCCCGGTCTGCCGGACACGGTGTTCGGAGATCTGCACAGGATCCGGCAGGCGCTCGACAATTTCATCAGCAATGCCATCAAATTTTCGAAACACAATACGCACATCACGATACGCATGACACGGGCGACAACAACCCTGAAGGTTGAAGTGAGCGACCAGGGGCAGGGGATCCCCGCGGACGAGATGTCCAATCTGTTCGGCGAGTACTCCCGCACATCCATCCGTCCGACGGGCGGAGAGTCGAGCACGGGACTCGGCCTGGGGATCGTGCGCAAGATCGTGAAGGAGCACGGGGGCGACGTCGGTGCATCGAGCGAGTTCGGCAAAGGAAGCAGCTTTTTTTTCACGCTGCCGCTCGGCGCCGATGACGACGGAAAACCCGTGTGATCCGCGTCGGGCATCCGATGACCGAATTCCCGTTCCTCTTCTTCCCTTAATAAATAGCGAGATCACATGAAACTGCTTGCAGCGCTTCTCCTCCTCGTGTCCGTCATGGCGGCAGCCCAGGGCCGCTCAACAGGCGCCGATCCGGTGCAGTGGGCGAATCCGCTCATCGGTTCCGATTCGGAATATAAATTGTCGACGGGGAACACGTATCCCGCAATCGCCCTGCCGTGGGGAATGAATTTCTGGACACCGTACACGGGGAAGATGGGAGACGGCTGGCAGTATTCCTACGACGCGTACAAGATCCGCGGATTCAAGCAAACGCATCAGCCGTCGCCGTGGATCAACGATTATGGCGCCTTCGCCCTGATGCCCGTGACGGGTACGCTTACTGTCGACCAGGACGCGCGCGCCTCGTGGTTCAGCCACAAGCGGGAGATCTCGAAGCCGTACTACTACAAGGTGTATCTCGCCGATCACGACACGTGGGTCGAAATCGCACCGACCGAGCGTGCGGCATCATTCCGCATCACCTATCCGGCCGGACGCGCTTCCTATCTGGTGCTCGACGCGTTCTTCAAGGGATCGGCGGTGACGATCCTTCCGCGAGAACGCGCGATCGTCGGCTACTGCCGGAACAACCGGGGCGGGGTGCCGGAGAACTTCCACAATTATTTTACGGCGTCGTTCGACACCGAGTTCGACGAGGCGTCGACGTGGGACAGCGCCGGCGTCCACGCCGGTTCGCTCGCGCGCGAAGGCGTGCATGTCGGCGCCGCGGTGAAATTCAAGGGCCTCGCACGGAAGGTCGTCACGATCACTGTCGCGTCGTCGTTCATCAGTGCGGAGCAGGCGCAGGTGAACCTCGCGCGCGAGATCGGCGCCGCATCGTTCGACGAGGTGAAGGAACAGGCGCGGCGCATCTGGAACACGGAATTCACACGGACGCGGGTCGAGGGCGGCACGGAGGCGCAGCTGACGAATTTCTACACGGCGCTCTACCGGCTCCTGCTTTTTCCGCGGCGGTTCTTCGAGTACAACGCGAAGAACGAGATCGTCCACTACAGTCCGTACAACGGCAAGGTGTTGCCCGGATACATGTTCACGGACAACGGATTCTGGGACACGTTCCGCGCGGTGTTCCCGTACTTCACGCTCATGTATCCCGATATGAGCGCGCAGATGATGGAGGGCCTGGCCAACACGTACAGGGAAAGCGGATGGCTGCCGGAATGGGCGAGTCCCGGGCACCGCGACTGCATGGTCGGTTCGAACTCGGCGTCGATCATCGCCGACGCGTATCTGAAGGGCATCCGCGGCTTCGACATCGCGACGCTGTATGAGGCGATCGTGAAGAATTCGAAGAACGAGGGGCCGATGAGCTCCGTGGGGAGGCTCGGTGTGAACTATTATAACGCGCTCGGGTACATTCCGTACGACGTCGGCGTCAACGAGAACGCGGCGCGCACGCTCGAATACAGCTTCGACGATTTCACGGCAATGAAGCTCGCCATGGCGCTCAAGAGGCCGCAGGCGGAGATCGACACGTTCGCCGTACGCGCCGTGAACTATCAAAATGTCTTCGACGGCTCTGTCAACTTCATGCGCGGCAGGAACCGGGACGGCAGCTTCCAGTCGCCGTTCCGGCCGGACAAATGGGGCGACGCGTTCACCGAGGGATGTTCGTGGCACTGGACGTGGTGCGTGTTTCACGATCCGCAGGGACTCATCGACCTCATGGGAGGCGCGAAGCCGTTCACGGCGAAGCTCGATTCGGTCTTCACCGCCGCACCGACATTCGACTTTTCGTACTACGGCGTGCAGATCCACGAGATCACCGAGATGGCCATTGCGGGGATGGGGCAGTACGCTCACGGGAACCAGCCGATACAGCATGCGATCTATCTGTACGACTATGCTGGTGCGCCGTGGAAGGCCCAGCAGCGCGTAAGGGAGACGATGGACCTGATGTACACGCCGACGCCCGACGGACTCTGCGGAGACGAGGACAACGGCCAGACCTCGGCATGGTACGTGTTCTCCGCGATGGGCTTTTATCCCGTCTGCCCAGGGTCGAACCAGTATGCCGTTGGCTCTCCGCTCTTCCCGAAGGTGACGCTGTCGCTCCGCAACGGAAAACAATTCACCGTCGAGGCGAAACACAACACGAAAGACAACGTCTATATAGAGAATGCGGCGCTCAACGGAAAAGCATACACGAAGAATTTCATCGGGCACGATGATATCATGAAGGGCGGCGCGCTGCGGTTCGACATGAGCGCCACGGCGAACACACGGCGCGGCACAGCGCCGTCCGACAGGCCGTATTCGTTCTCGAACGAACGGCACAAGGTAAAATAGGATCGGGCGTGTGTGCCGTCGCGAATCGGCATCCGAGAATACACCGGGCATGTGCAGCGTCGCACCCCGGCACGCACGGAAGGAAGGCGGGTGAGGGAGATGGGAATCATCAGGACACTGAAGCAGGCGAAGCGCATCGTCGTGATCGTCGTCGGCTACACTATTCTCATCATCGGCATCGCGCTCATGGTGCTGCCCGGTCCGGCGTTCATCGTGATACCGGTCGGCCTCGGCATTCTCGCCACCGAACTCGTGTGGGCGCGGAAGCTCGTCGACAAATTCAAAGGCCGGTTCGACGCGATGCGCGACGCCGCGCGCGCGAAGAAAGCGCGGCGGCAGGAGAGGAAATAACAGTGTAAATAGCCCATTATTAGAAAAGTCTAACAAATATCCGCTTGGAGTTGTGACGAGTGTTTGATATACTATGCATGCAATGGTTGAGATGCATGCTGCGGAACTCAGTCTTCCCATCTTCGCTATCCCCGTTGTCGAACAAATCTTCGCTGGAATTAATTATTAGGACCCCCTGTTTCATTTGCATGTCCTATGTATACAAGGAAACGCCAGACAATCGCAGTACCACACAGCCCTTCTTCAT
Organism: Bacteroidota bacterium; assembly: GCA_030824175.1. Lineage (GTDB taxonomy): Bacteria > Bacteroidota > Ignavibacteria > UBA10030 > UBA8401 > CAISDA01. Next base: position 3,651 of record JAVBYH010000303.1, read on the forward strand.
GGAGTGACTCAATGAACGACCGTACAGAACGCACATTCAACGATCGGCGCCGCACATTCCTGCGCTCCCTCGGCCTCGCGGCCGGAGCAGTGGTGGTGAATCCCGCGGCGACGCTCTTCGGCGGATCGCCCGTGGGCCGACCCGGCACACATCCGTCGATCACGCGCATGCCGAGAATCGGCGTCCTGGTTCCCGATACATCAGCCGGTCAGTATGGCGGCGAACACCTCATGTCGGGTTTCGCGTGCAGACTGGATGAGACGTTCGGGAAGAACGGCGGTACGCCGGCACTTGTTGTCGAAGCCTGCGAAAAAAGTCCCTATGCTGCGATGAAGCAGGCTGCGGCGATGATCGAGTCGGGCCCGATCGACATCCTCGTCGCACCGTTGAATGCCGATATGGCGGCGCAGCTTCATTCCGTTCTCGAGGCGCATCGGGCGATCTTCATCAATGTCGATATCGGCGCCAACATTCCCCGGGAGACGGAGAAGAGCCCGTACATCTTCAATCATACCCTTTCGCACTGGCAGGCGAGCCGGGAGCTCGGGCGCCATGCGGTGGAACGGCACGGAAAAAAAGTGATGATCGCATCCTCCCTTATGGAGAGCGGCTACGACGCGCTCTACGCATTCCGCACCGGTGTGGAAGACGCCGGCGGAACGCTTGCTGCGACACACGTCACGCATGGTCTCCCGTCCGCCGAAGCGGTGAAGGCGGTGATCGCTGAGATCCGGCAGGCGGCGCCCGATGTCGTCTGCGCGATGTATAGCGGATCGGAAGCCAACATCTTTGTGAAGGCATATGCGCAGTCCGGTGTGCTCAAACGCATCCCCCTCGTCGCATCGTCATTCGCCGTCGATGCGCATGTTCCCGGATCGTTCGGGACATCGACAGACGGGGTGGTCAGCTGCCGCGCGTGGTCGCGCGAACTCGCGACGGATGCGAACAAAAAATTTGTGGAACGCTACGAACGGTTCGCGCATCATCGTGCAGACGCGTTCAGCGTGCTGGGCTACGACACCGCCGCACTGATCGTCGAGGCTGTGCGCTCGGCGGGAGCATCGCGGACGGATGGCTCCGAGCTGCGCGCTGTGATGGCCGGCTTACGGATCGAGAGTCCGCGCGGCACGATCACGATGGATGCGGCAACGAGCACTATTGAAGCCCCCGTGTACCTCTGTGAGGCGGGGCGGAACGGCGTCCAGGCTGTGATTGGCACGATCGCACCGGCGCAGGCGATGCCTGCGGCGCTTGCCGCACTGCAGGCCGAAGGGCGCAGCGGATTTTCTCACGCGTATTTAACCGCATAACGGGGATTGATGGCACATTCATTGCGTCCCGTGCGGGATGGCGATCAGGAATTCCTCCTCTCGCTCTACGCGAGCGCGCGTGAGGATGAACTGTCGCGCACAGGTTGGACCGACGAACAAAAGGACGCATTCGTGCGCATGCAGTTCGATGCGCAGACGACGTACTACAGGCAGGTGTATCCGCAAATGGAATACACGGTCATCGATCACGACGGCGCCGATGCCGGACGGCTCATCCTCGCCGAGCTCGGCGACGAAATCCGGATCGTGGATATCGCGCTCATGCCGGCGCATCGGGGTGCGGGGATCGGAACGGCGCTCATCACCGACGTGTTCACGTGCGCCCGGGCTGCGAACAAGGCTGTGCGTATCCATGTCGAAGTGTTCAATCCCGCGAAGAAACTCTACGAGCGTCTCGGATTCAAAGAAATAGAAGACAAGGGCGTCTATCTGCAGATGGAGTGGCGCCCGGCGTGAGCGGCGGCCGATCCGGCCGGCGGGATCGAAAGGATATCGCGGGTCGCACGACAATCAGAACACTCATTATCATTTTGCGGGATTATGGCAGATCAATTGAAACAGGAACAGTTCGTGCCGCTCGTCAATACCGGCTTCCGGGTCTACGACGGCGCGGGAAACACATATAGTGTCACGCTCGTCACGGTGACGGATGTGAAACGGTCTCCCGTGCACGAAGAATACATCCTGCACTTCCACGGAGCGCCGGAGTTTTTCCTGCCGCAGGGAATCTACGGCTTCGAGCACGACGCGATCACGCTGTTCGATCTGTTCATCGTCCCCATCGCAAAGGATGACGGCGGGTATACATACGAGGCGGTGTTCAGCCGCCTGACAACGGCACCGTAAAATTATTTTTCATCAGCAGGAGAAACGTATATGTCACAACCTTACATAGGCGAGATCAGGATGTTTGGAGGCAGCTTCGCACCGGCGGGATGGGCCTTCTGCAACGGGGCGATCGTGTCGATTGCAGAGAACGAGACGCTGTTCAATCTCATCGGAACGACATACGGCGGCGACGGGCAGGAGACATTCGCGCTGCCCAATCTTCAGGGCCGCTTCCCGGTTCATCAGGGAACCGGAGCCGGATTGTCCACATATCAAATCGGCGAGACAAGGGGCACCGAAACCGTGACGCTCACGACGAACCAGCTGCCGGCGCATACGCATGTGCCCATCGCGAACGGGACGACAGGCGAGACGCCGCTTCCCGACGGGAAGACGTGGGGCACATGGACGGATGGTTTGCAGTACACGGACGTGTTTCCGAACGAACCGATGCATGCGCAAACGGTGTTTCCAGTGGGGGGCAGCCAGCCTCATGAGAACGTGCCGCCGTATCAGTGTGTGAGCTTCATCATCAGTCTGTACGGTATTTTTCCATCGCAGTCGTAGCGCTGTGCCGTACACGGCGGGGATCATGACAGGATAATATTTTCAGAGAGGGAAATCACGATGTCGACACAGTACATGGGTGAAATTAAGTTGATGAGTTTTAACTTTGCGCCCAAAAATTGGGCACAGTGCAACGGCCAGCTGTTTCCGATCAATCAGAACCAGGCGTTGTTTGCCCTTCTTGGTACGACATACGGCGGGGACGGCCGGGTGAATTTCGCGCTTCCAGACCTCAGGGGACGGATCCCGATGCATATCGGCGGCGGCCACACGCTGGGCGAAAAGAGCGGCGTCGAAGGCCACACGCTCACCATGTCCGAACTGCCGACACACACGCACGCGGTGCGGGCGAACACAACGCCGGCAACGATGCCCATCCCGGCGGGGAACGTCTGGGCGCGGGGCACGAAGACGGAATATGCGGCGGTGGGAAATGCCGCGATGCATCCGGCCTCCATCTCCAACACCGGCGGCAGTCAGCCGCATTCAAACATTCCACCCATTCTGGGACTTAATTTTTGCATTGCACTGCAGGGAATTTTTCCATCACGAGATTAACACAGGGAACCTACAACATGGCAGATCCATTTGTCGCAGAGATTCGAATGGTGGCATTTAACTTTCCACCGAAGGGCTGGGCCCAGTGCAACGGGCAGATCCTGCCCATCGCACAGAATACGGCACTCTTCTCGCTCATCGGCACATATTACGGTGGGAACGGCAAGTCGAATTTCGCGCTTCCCGATCTTCAGGGACGTTCGCCCATGTTCTGGGGGGTGGGACAGGGCCTGTCGGAACGCTTCCTTGGGGAAACGAGCGGAACGGAAACGGTGACGCTGCTGCAAACCGAGATCCCGGCGCATACGCACACGCCGATGGCGAGTAATGTACAGGGCTCGTTGACAACACCGCAAGGAAATGCGTGGGCGAGGGCCGTCAGCGGGAGACAGTCGACGCCTGAATACGGGCCGGGGGAGAATTGGGTGGCGATGAGTCCCGCAGCACTGAATCCGATTGGCGGGAGCCAACCGCACAGTAATCTATCGCCGTATCTCGTCCTCAATTTTGCGATCGCGCTCCAGGGAATCTTCCCGCCGCGCAGCTAGGCGCAGTCGGTCGAGGGCGATCGATTCAGTTGTCATTAATTTTTTCCAGGAGACACGTGTGAACCATTTCACGAATTCAATACACAGCAGCATCATGAACGCCGTCCGCATCGCTCTCGTCATCGCCTGCATGGGGAGCACCTCGTACGCGCAGATCACGGTGACTGTGACGACGACGGCGGACATTGTGGACGGGACCACGACGAGCGTCGCCACTCTGAAGGCTTCGCAAGGCGCGGATACGAAGATCAGCCTGCGCGAGGCGGTGCTCGCCGTGAACAACGAACCGGGTGCGGGCGCGTTGACGATCGTGCTGCCTGCCGGCACGTGCACGTTGACAATTCTCGGGACAAATGAGAGCTTGGCGGGGTATGCGCCGATCGGCGATCTCGACATCACAAGGACGAACGTGACGATCAGCGGCGTGGCGGGGTCGGCGATCCAACAGACGTCGACGCTCGGCGACCGCATCATCGAAGTGAATCCGATGCTTACGCCGTCATTCGTCTTCACAATTTCCGGCGTCACGCTCATCGATGGCAAGGCCTCCCACGGCGGCGGAGCCATCGTCTGCGGTTCTCCGGGGAATGTGACGACGATAACGAACTGCACATTTTCAAACAATCAGCAGCTCACACTGGGGGCATACGGCGGCGCCATCGCGAACACCGGCGGCGGATCGCTCACGGTCACTAGTTGCACATTCACGTCAAACGCGGCCGTGGGCACGAACGGTGGCGCGATCGGATTCGACAGTCCCGAGGGCGGCACACTTACGGTGACAAATTCGCGGTTCACGAGCAACACTTCAAGCAGCAGTGCCGGCACGGGCGGCGGGGCAATCGCCGTCCTGAACGGCGTCGCATCGATCAAACGCAACAGCTTCTACGCGAATGCCGTTACGAACACCGGCGGTAAGGGCGGGGCGGTCTTCAGCGGCGTTACGCCGACTGCTGCGGTGATCGCGAACAACAGGTTTTACACAAACACCTCATCCGGCACTTCGAACGGCTCGGCCGTGTTCAGCGCAACACCGACGATCACCGTCGCGGACAACTGGTGGGGAACGAACGCCGGTCCGACATCTGCGGAGCTCACGGGCGCCACAACCGGCGCATGGCTTCAGCTGCGAAACATCCCGTCGCTGAGTACGGTGCCCGCAGGGGAAGCGACGACGCTGACGGCGGACCTGTTCGGACGAAATGCGGGAGGACCGATCACAGCGGCGACGCTTGCCGGGCTCCCGGAATTCACAAGTACATTCGATTCGCCCGTGCTGGGCACACTCTCGGCCGCTTCCGGTGTCTTCACCGGCGGCTCCGGAACGGCGATCTTCACGGCCGGGATGGTGCCGGGCCCGGGGGGAGCAAGCGTGACCGTCGACGGCCAGACCATCGCGGCGAGTGTTGAAGTCGGCGCACCACTGCCGGTTGAACTCACGTCGTTCACCGGTTCGACGACGGGAAAAACGGTACTGTTGACATGGGAGACCGCGACGGAGATGAACAATGCGGGCTTCGAGATCGAGCGCGCAGCGGCTCCGATCGCCGGCGCATCGACGCAACCGATCCGATGGGTGAAGACGGGATACGTCGAGGGACACGGCACGACGAACGCTCCGAACACGTATTCGTTCGCCGACAGAGTTGACGCCTCCGGAACATTCACGTATCGCCTGAAACAGATCGACAGGGACGGGGCGTTCACGTATTCGAAAGAAATAGAAATCGAAGCCGGCATCGCGCCGAAGGAGTTCACGCTCTCGCAGAACTATCCGAACCCGTTCAATCCCTCGACGTCGATCGACTTCACGGTGGCCGCAACTGGCCGCGCGACGATGACAGTGTACAACACGATGGGACAGCAGGTCGCCGTGCTGTTCGACGCGGTGGCCGAGGCTGGACGCTATCAGCGCGCCACATTCGACGGAAAGAATCTGTCCTCCGGCACGTACTTCGTACGCCTTGCATCGGGCGGACGCATGTCTATGAAAAAAATGCTGATGATAAAATAAGTATCATATGTGATCATGCGTTGACGCATGGGTATCGAAGACACAACTCCCCGCCGCGGATCACGGCGGGGAGTTTTTTTTGGGGGGCGCCGTCCTGATCCGAAACCACCTCCTTGCGTTTGTAAAATTTTCGCATGCGGCATTCTCACCTTGAATTTTCAGACGTTTTGTGGTATACTGTATACGGCATTATTGTATACAATTTCGGACGCCGAATATTTTTCCCGCTGGGTACGCAACTCTCACTCTCCCGCAACGAATCATTCGGAACGACACTAGGACAACGCACGCGGTGCGGACAATTGCATCATGTCCGTTCCGCACGGGGGACCGGTTCGCCCGGTTCTTCCTTCATGAAAGCATAGCCGTATGGGCAATCGAACAACACAGGCATTCAACGAACATCGCCGCACATTCCTGCGGTCGCTCGGCCTCGCGGCCGGTGCAGCCGCATTGAATCCAATGGGACTTGTCGGTGGGACACATCCGCATGCGCAGGGACTCCATCCTTCGATCGGGCGGCTGCCGCGGATCGGACTCGTCATGCCCGGGGCGTCGTCATCCGGATATTCGGGCGGACATTTCACAGCCGGATTCACGTGCTATCTCGATGAGGCATTCGGGAGAGCAGGAGTGAAGACAAGGCTCATCGTGGACGAGGGCGAGAAACATCCGCACAAGGCCGTGAGGCAGATCGCGGCGATGATCGCATCGGGCACTGTCGATGTCGTCGTGGCCCCTGTGAATCCGTCCAGCGCCGTGCGCCTTCATTCCGTGCTCGAGGCCCGCAAGACGATCCTCATCAACGTCGATACGGGCGCCAATGTTGTGCGCGAGAGGGAACGGAGTCCGTTCGTGTTCCACAGCTCGCTCTCGCACTGGCAGGCGACGATGGCGCTCGGACGGCACGCCGTTGCACGGTACGGAAAGAATGTGATGATCGCGTCGTCGGTGAACGAGAGCGGCTACGACGCACTGTTCACGTTCCGGCTCGGCGTCGAGGCATCTGGCGGCACGATCGTCGATACGCATGTCGCGAACGGCGCGTCTGCAGCTGCGGACATGAAAGCGGCGATCGAACGGATACGCATCGTGAATCCGGACGTCGTCTACGCGATGTACAACGGGGCGGATGCGGAAGCGTTCTTAAAACTTTATTCGCAGACCGGATTGTCGCGCCGGATCCCGCTTGTCGCATCACCCTTCACGCTCGCCGATGCTGTGCTTCGCACACAGGGCGTGCATGCGGAGGGGATCCGAACATGCGGCGCGTGGTCGCGCGAACTCGCGACTGCAGCGAACCGTGCGTTCGACGAGCGCTACGAGGCGCATGCCCACCACCGGGCCGATGCATTCAGCGTGCTCGGCTACGACACGGCCCGTCTGATCGTCGAGGCTGTTCGCGCCTCCGGCGCGGTGACGGGATCGGAACTTGCAGACGGCTTATGCCTGGCAGCATTCGACGGCCCGCGCGGCACGGTCACGATGAACGTTCGCACGCGGTCGGTCGAGACGCCTGTGTATCTGTGCGAGGTTCGCGGAGGCGGACGCGGGAGCGTCCACGCTGTCACGGAAAAAATTGAGGCCGGACGCGACGAGCACCACTCGTCGATCGCCGCATTGGAGATGGAGATGCGGACCGGACTATCGTATTCGTATTTGACGGCCTGAGGCCTGCGATGTGCAGCGCCGAAGGATCGGTCGATCGCACAGAGTTGTAAAATTTTTTTAACAGGAGGACAGATACATGGCTGAAGCATTCGTCGGACAGATCATCATGTTTGCGGGCACATACGCGCCAGAGTATTGGCTCGAATGCGACGGGTCGCTCATCCCTATCGCCGAGTACTCGACACTCTATACAGTGATCGGCACGACATACGGAGGGGACGGGGTGTCGACCTTCGGGCTCCCCGACCTGCGTGGACGCATGCCGATCCACCGCGGTCAGCGCACGGGTGCGTCGATGTTTTTTCAGGGACAGACCGGCGGCGCGGAGACTGTGACGCTTACCGAGGCGCAGATGCCGGCGCATACGCACGCCGCGTGGGTGAACGGCTCGACAGGCGATGCGGTGTCGCCATCGGCGGCGTTTAGTGGAGTATGGACCGAGGGACTTCAGTATACGGATCAGGCTCCGAACGTGTCGATGCACGCGGCGGCCGTCTCGAATGCAGGCACCGGCTCGAGCCACAGCAACCTGGCGCCGTATCTTTCACTGCGCTTCATCATCTGCGTTGACGGCTATTTCCCCATGCAGGGGTAATGTGCCACTCCCGCAGCGGGCGGACGGCGCATCGGAACATTCACGTGGTAATAGGAAGACCATTATGGCAGACCATTTTCTCG
>JAVBYH010000298.1 GCA_030824175.1 Bacteroidota bacterium
GGCCGAAGGCGCGCCGCAGGCTCCGCACGGACGAGCCGCCGATGGTTTCTGTGCTCGTTCCGGCGCGCAACGAAGAACAGACGATCGAACGATGCGTCTCCTCCCTCCTTCGTCAGGCCTATCCGAATTTCGAGGTCATCGTGATCGACGACAATTCAACGGATGGGACACGCGCGATATTGGCGCGGCTTGCGGCTCACGATTCCTCGCTCCGCGTCGTGACGGGGCGCGAGCTTCCCGCGGGCTGGGTCGGAAAATGCTACGCATGCCATCAGCTCTCTGGCCATGCACGCGGCGCATGGTTGCTCTTTACTGATGCGGACACGGTGCACGAGCCGACGGCGCTCCGCGACGCGGTGGAGCTCGCCGCGGCGAAGAAGGCCGACCTGTTGACGGTGATCCCGCACCAGGTCATGGGAACGTTCGGCGAGAAGCTGATCCTTCCGCTCCTCCATTTCAGCTCGTTCGCATTCCTGCCCTTCTACGCGCTGGAACATCTGCGGAGCGAAAAGTTCTCCATCGGCATCGGACAGTTCATGCTCTTCAAGGCATCCGCCTATGCGGCCATCGGCGGCCACGAGGCCGTCCGCCACAACATCGTCGAAGACGTGTGGCTGGCCCGGAAGATCAAGGCGCACGGCCTGCAGCTCATCGTGGCCGACGGGAGTCCCATGGTATCGTGCCGGATGTACAGACGCTGGAGCGATGTGTGGAACGGCTTCTCGAAGAACATATTTGCCGGATTCAACTTTTCCGTTCCGGCCATGGCGGCGGTAATGACGCTCTACGCGATCCTCTTTGTGGCTCCGTTCGTGCTTCTACCCGCGGGCATGCTCCTCGGCGTATTGGATGCGCTGCAGATCAGGCTCCTGGCGGTGCAGATCGGCGTGAATTACGCGATGAGAACGGTGCTCGCTGTCCGCTTCAGGCTTGGCATCGTTTCCACGCTGCTCCACCCCTTCGGGGTGCTCGGGGTCATCGCCATTGCGATGAACTCGTGGCGATGGATCGCCGTGGGCGGCGGGGCGCGGTGGAAGGACAGGGTCTATCAACCATTGACGGCAGCGGAGCCCGCAGCCAGGAAGGGATGATCGCATGACAGCAGCAGTCCTCATGGTCGCTTTTTTCTCGTCCGGCATGTTCACAATACAGGCAGACGTGCGGGACAGCGTGACACTCGACGCCGGGTATGCGGCGGTGCGCCAGTATCTGAACGATCCGAATGTGTTCACCCGGAATTTCCCCGGGATCCTCAGCATCCGCCAGGTCGGCCCGCGGCGGAGCGAGTGGACGTACGAAGTGAAGCCTCCGCTCTCGAGCGCGAGGCGCACCTCGTATCTCGTCAACGAACGCGTTGCGGATGAGCACACGGTGATCTTCGAAACGGATCCCGGGATGAACGATTACATGTATTGCCGGGCATCGGTGGCGGCGACAACGGACACGACCACCTCGCTTATGCTCGAGTTGAAACTGCACAGCTCCCGGGAGAACGGGAGCGACATCCATTTTCTTGCCCCGCTCTTCGGCCAGAAGTTCATCAGTGCGCGCATGCGCGACCAGCTCCAGGGAGACCTCACAACATTTTTCACGCGGATCACCAATGAAGTACGCTCGCAGACAAACGATGCACACAGACAATAACGCGCTCCGGCACGCCGGCACGGCGCTGGCGATCGCGCTCGGCGTAATGTTTCCCGTGGGCATCGCGGGAATGGCGCTCGGCATGTTCACCGGCGCGCTGCAGTGGACCACGAGTCTATTCCTCGGCCTCCAGGCGGCGCTCACGTTCGTGCTGCTCGTATCGGCCTCGTCTATCCGCCGTGCGGTCGCCATCAGCACCGCCATCGGCGCCGCGGCGACGCTCGTCGAATTCATCGGCCTTGCGACGGGATTCCCCTTCGGCACGTACTACTATTCGTACACATTCGAACCGTTCATCGTATCGAACGTTCCGCTTGCGATCGTGTTCGCCTGGTACATCCTCGTCGTGAACATCGTGCTCGCGGCCCGCACACGCGCGGCGGGACTGCGGGGAACGGCGGCGACAGCGCTCGCCGGCGGATTGTTCATCATGGGCATCGACATCATGCTCGAGCCGTTCGCGTCGTTCGTCAACCGGTACTGGACGTGGTCGGGAGGGACGGTGCCGCTTCAGAATTACGCGGCATGGTTCGCGATCGGCGCGGCGCTCATTGCGTTGACGCACTCGCTCCTGCCCCGCACGTCCGAGACGCGCGGCGAATTCCGCCCGGCCGGCCTTCCCGTCTTCCTCCTCGGCATGACGGCGGCGCAGTGCGTGATCATTAACGTGCTCAACGGATACTGGATACCGACCGCGGCGGGGCTCTCGATCGCCGGCGCGGCTTATTGGAGCATTCGCCATGGCAAACTATGAGTATTTCATCGTGCTCGCGCTGACGCTGGCGGGCCCCCTCGCCCTGAGCGGGAGCAGGGAGCTCTCGTTCTACAGGCGTCCCCTGCGGCTTGTGGCGGCCATCGGCCTGCCCTTTCCGCTGTTCATCCTCTGGGATGTCGCGGCGACGGCGCGCGGCCATTGGAATTTCAATCCCGACTACATCACGGGACTCATGCTCTATAATCTGCCTGTCGAAGAGGTGCTCTTCTTCGTCGTCGTCCCCTTCGCCGCCCTCTTCACATGGGAGAGCGTGAAATTCTTCTTCCGGAGGAAGCCGTGACGGAATACACGATCGTCTCGGGGACGGCCGCGGGCGCGGTCCTCGTCATGGACAGACTGCTCGGTACGCGTTTGTCCTCGAACCGCATGTTCTGGATCTTCTGGGCCGTCATGGCGGCCCTGACGACCATGGTGAACGGATATCTCACATGGAGGCCCATCGTCCGCTACGGCGCGGAATTCTTCCTGGGCATTCGCGTGTTTACAATTCCCGTCGAGGATTACCTCTTCGGTTTCGCCCTGATCACGATGAACCTCATCGTGTGGGAATTATTCACCGACACGCGGAAGAAGTGAACTAATCATCATCCCGGCGGCGTTCTCATTGCAGAGACCGCACAACGGAACAATCGGACCCCAACACATGCAGACAACAATGAAAAAAAAGATCATCGTCATAGGGAGCGGATTCGGCGGCCTCGGAGCAGCCATACGGCTCGCAGTGCAGGGGCACGATGTGGAACTCTTCGAGAAACGCGACAAGCTCGGCGGGCGCGCCTACGTGTACGAGCAGGACGGCTTCACGTTCGACGGCGGGCCGACGGTGATCACCGCCCCCTTTATGCTCGACGAGCTCTTCGCGCTTGCCGGGAAAAAGACCGCGGATTACATCACGCTCCGTCCGCTTCATCCTTTCTACAGGATCTTCAATCACGAGGGACGCGCGTTCGATTACAACGACAATCCCGAGTTCACGCTCGGACAGATCGCGAAGTGGGAGCCGGCCGACAGGGAAGGCTATACGAAGTTCATCGCGACGACGAAGGCGATCTTCGAGAAGGGATTCGTGGAGCTGTCGGACAAGCCGTTCCTCAACTTCACGGACATGCTGAAGGTGGTCCCCGACCTGCTGCGGCTGCAGTCGCACAAGTCGGTCTACACGTACGTCTCGCAGTTCATCAAGAACGATTTCCTGCGCCAGGTGTTCTCGTTCCATCCGCTCCTCGTCGGAGGCAATCCGTTCCAGACGACGTCGATCTACGCGCTCATTCATTATCTCGAGCGCGAGTGGGGAGTGCATTACGCCATGGGCGGCACGGGCACGATCGTTGCGGGGCTCGCGAAGTTGTTCACGGAGCTCGGCGGCACGATCCGCCTGAACGCGGAGATCGACGAGATCCTCGTCGGACACAGGCGCGTCACGGGCGTGCGCCTGAAGTCGGGCGAGCAGTGCTCGGCGGACATCGTCGTCTCGAACGCCGACGTCTCGACGACGTATCGGACGCTCATACCCGAGCGCCACCGGCGCACGTGGACGGACCGGAAGGTCGACAGGCTCACGCACAGCATGTCGCTCTTCGTGCTCTACTTCGGGACGAACCGGCGCTACACGGACACGAACCTCGCACATCACAACATCATCCTCGGACCGCGGTATCGGGAACTGCTCGCGGATATCTTCGACAGGAAGATCCTGGCCGAAGATTTTTCGCTCTATCTTCACATGCCGACGCTGACGGATCCGTCGCTCGCGCCCGAAGGCCACGAGGCGTTCTACGTGCTCTCGCCGGTGCCCCATCTCGGCGCCGACATCGACTGGAAGAAGACGGGGCCGGAATACCGTGACCGCATCGTGCGCTTCCTTTCGGAGCATTATCTGCCCGATCTTGAGAAGCATATCGTCACCGAGCACTACATCGATCCGACGCATTTCCGCGACACGCTGAACAGCCACCTGGGAGCCGCCTTCTCGGTCGCGCCCACGCTCACTCAGTCGGCGTGGTTTCGTCCGCACAACCGTTCGGAGGAGTTCGACAATCTGTACATCGTCGGCGCAGGCACGCATCCCGGCGCCGGGCTGCCCGGCGTGTTATCGTCTGCGAAGATCGTCGGAACATTAATCGGAGAACTGGAGAGGGATCATGCCTGAAACAGTCACACACAGCACGGCGGCATCGCTGCTCGCATTCGATTTCGAACAGTGCCGGCTCTACACACGCCATCACGCGAAGAGCTTTTATTTCTCCTCGTTCCTGCTGCCGGCGCACAAGCGTGCGGCCGCGTATGCCGTGTATGCCTTCTGCCGGTGTGCGGACGATCTTGTGGACACGGCCCCCGCGGGCGGAGAAGAGGCGATTCGAACGAACATCGACACGCTGCGCGCAGCGCTCGATGCCGCGTATGACCCGGCATTCCTGACGGCGCATCCCGAATCCGCCTTCGGGCGAACGGTGCAGCGCTATGCGATTCCGAAGCGGTATTTCGACGAGCTCATCACGGGCGTGTCGATGGACCTGACGACGTTCCGCTATGACACATTCGCGGAACTCGACCGCTACTGTTACCGTGTCGCGTCCGTCGTCGGCCTCATCATGACCGAGGTCTTCGGCTACACAGACGCCGAGGCGCTGCCGTATGCGGCGGACCTCGGGACGGCGATGCAACTGACGAACATCCTGCGTGACATTCGAACGGACCTTGACCTCTCGCGCATCTATCTTCCCCAGGAAGACCTGCGCGCATTCGGCTACAGCGAGGACGATCTGCGGGCGCACATCATTGACGACAGGTTCATCTCCCTCATGCGGTTCGAGATCCGCCGTGCACGCTCGCTCTACGCGCGGGCGGAACGTGGCATTCCCTTCCTCATCGACGACGGATCCCGGACGTCGGTGGTGGCGATGAGCCGGATCTACTCGTCCATCCTCGATCAGATTGAAAAACACAAGTACGATATTTTTTCTGAGCGGCGCTATGTGAGTTCCGCACGCAAGGTCGCCCTCACGGCGGGGTACCTGCTCAGTCCCGCTCAACGCGGGAAGTACGCGTCGGCGGACACCGGCGCCGCCCGAGCCCATAGTGGGCTTCACGACGGCCTCCTCCCGGGGCTGGACACATGAAAAACATGAGGATTGGAATCATCGGAGCCGGCCTCGGCGGACTCTCGGCGGCCGCCCGCCTCGCCCATGCGGGCTTCGATGTGACGCTCTACGAGCAGCAGGCGTCACCCGGCGGGAAGGCCCATTCACTCTCCGTGGACGGGTATAGATTCGACACGGGCCCTTCCCTTGTCACGATGCCGTTCGTCATTCGCGCGCTCTTCGAGGACGTTGGCGAACGGATGGAGGACTATCTCACGCTGCATCCGCTCGATATGCTCTGCGAATATTATTATCCGGACGGCACGCGGCTCCGTGCGTACGCGGATCCGGACCACTTCGCCGCCGAGATCGAGGCCGTGACGACGGGAACGGAGGCGCAGTTGAAGCGCTACCTCGACTATTGCCGGAGGATCTATTCTCTTACCGCCGACGTTTTCCTCTTTCGGAGCATCCACGAGTGGCGGTCCTTGTTCCGCCTCTCCGCGTTGACGACACTGCTGCGGCTGTCGTCGATCGACGCGCTGAGGCCGATGCGCGCGGCAGTCGATTCATTTTTTACCGATCCGAAACTCAGGCAGCTGTTCTCGCGGTACGCCACGTACAACGGATCAGATCCGTTCCGCGCGCCGGCAACGCTGAACATCATCGCGCATGTGGAGTATTCACTCGGCGCCATGTACAGCGACGGCGGCATGGTATCGCTTCCCCGCGCCGTGGCCCGGCTCGCCGCGGCGAAGGGGGCGCGCATCGTCACCGGCGCACACGTCGAGCGCATTGCGCTCGACGGCCGAACCGTGACCGGACTCACTGTCGACGGCGCGTTCGTCCCCTTCGACCGGGTGCTGTCGAATGCGGACGTGAAGTACACCTATGAGAGACTGCTGGGCGACACATCCGCGGGCTCTTCACGGCGGCAGCGGGCGTCCGAGCCGTCGTCCTCGGCGCTCGTGTTTTATTGGGGGCTCAGGCGCACGACTCCGTTCGGGATCCACTCGATACTGTTCTCGCCCCAGTACGAGCGCGAATTCGAACAGCTCTTCGCCGGGAAGCGGTGTCCGGACGATCCCACGGTGTACGTGTACATCTCGTCGAAATTTTCCCCCGGCGACGCCCCGGCCGGGTGCGAGAATCTCTTCGTGATGATCAACGCTCCGCACGACGCGGGACAGGACTGGGATGCCGAGATCCACCGCATGCGTCCGGTCATTCTATCGAGGATACGCGAGGCGGCGGGTGTGGATATTGAAGCGGACATCGTTGTTGAACGGACGATGACCCCGAAGGACATCGAACGCGCGACGGGCAGCTCCTTCGGCAGCATTTACGGCATCGCATCGAACACGAAATTTTCCGCCTTCCTGCGGGAGCCGAACCGGTCGCGGACGTACAGGGGATTGTATTTCTGCGGAGGCAGCGCCCATCCGGGAGGCGGCATACCGCTTGTGATGCTGTCGGGGAAAATAGCGGCGGACCTCATACAACAGCATGCGTAAGAACGCGGCTCATGCGAAAGGGACCCAATGGGACTCGTGATAGCATTGACAATCCTGCTGCTCTGGACGGGACATCTGGCATACTCGCTGTTCTTCGTACCGGTGAATCCGGCCTCGCCGATGCTCTACATGCACATCGTCGTGCAGGCCTATCTTTCAACCGGATTGTTCATCACCGCACACGACGCGATGCACGGCACCGTCGCGGCGTCCGCCCGCATCAACAGGCTTGTCGGAACGCTGTGCAGCTGGTTGTATGCGTGCCTGTCGTATACGCGCCTGCTCCGCAACCACCGCCTCCACCACCTGTCGCCCGGGCACGACGACGACCCGGATTACTCGCCGCGCTCGCAGAATTTTTTCGCCTGGTGGTTCACGTTTATGAAGCGATATGCCACCATCATGCAGATTGCCGGAATGGCGGTCGTCTACAACCTGCTCCACCTGTGGTTCAGCGATCTCTCGCTCTGGACGCTCTGGGTGCTCCCGCTTCTCCTCTCGACAGCACAGCTTTTTTATTTCGGCACGTACAGGCCCCACCGTCCGCCGCACACTGAAGCAATGAAGCCCCATAACACGCGGACGCTCGCGCGGAATCACGCGTGGGCGATGATCTCGTGTTACTTCTTCGGCTATCACCGCGAGCATCACGAGTCTCCGAAGACGCCGTGGTGGAAATTGCACGCCTTAAAATGACGGAGGTCCGACTGCGCTTTACGCGAGCGCGTCTGCCATCTTCTTCTCGAGGACGGTGCGTATCTGATTCTCGTCGATGAACTTCGCGACGAGGGGAGGTATAGCGATCTCGAGCACAGCGGCGTCGTCCGACGCGATCACCTGTCCCTTGATGTTCGCCCCGAAGAATCCCTTCGATATCCGGAAGGAAAAGTCCATCGCCTCCCCGTTCCACTGTTTGACAAGATTCGTGATCTCGATGTCTCCCGGAAGCGGAAGCGTGATGAGGCTGTCGGCGAGCGCGTCGCCCCGCTTCTTCACTTCGTCCGTGCCGAGACCGTGGTGCTGTTCGATGCGCATTGTCTTCCCTCTGGTCCGTGTGTGAGTGTGTCCATTGTCGCGTGCCACGGATATAGTAAGGATATATCCGGTGGAAAGCCAGAGGTCCGCCCCGGCGGGGTTTAAAATACAAAAGGGACCGGCGCTCCGAAACGCCGGCCCCTTTGTGACAATGAATCCAACCGCACACATCATTCATTCACACTTCCGCATCCGCCCGGGACCGCCCTTCGGCACAACGTCCTCCACCGGGGTCCCTCCATCGCCGCTCGCTCCAGCACGCAGGCGACACGAAAGCATTCATTGCCAAAACACTTTGTCTGTCTATAGGGGCGTATTGCATACGCCCCTGTAGACCCAATCCGTTATTTCAGGAGGATCATCTTCTTCACTGCGCTCGATGCACCGGCTTCGACGCGGTAGAAGTAGACGCCTGTCGGCACGGAGGCGGCGTTCCATTCGATCGTATAGGAGCCTGCGCCCATCTGGCGGTTCACGAGTGTCGCCACTTCGCGTCCGAGCAGATCGAACACGTTCACCTTCACAAACTGCGCGGCGGGAAGCGAGATCTGGAACTTCGTCGACGGATTGAACGGATTGGGATAGTTCTGTCCGACGCTGAACGTCGCGGGAACGACCGATGAACCCTGCGTTTCAACCGCGGTGACGGCGTTGATCTGCGTCAGTTCGAATGAAGCAGTGCCCGAGACGACATTGCTCGCACCGATCGTATTATAGGTGGGTGATGCGGCGACCGCTGTTCCGGTCCAGTCGTATCCCGGCTTGTCGACGGTGACCGTGTAGCTGCCCGGCACGAGGCCGACGATGGCGTAGTTGCCGTTGTGGTCGGAGACGCCGTAGCCGGCGGGTTCGTAGCTCCCATCATGCGCGAACACGAGGGCTCCTGCGAGTCCGAAGGCTTTGCCCTTCATCCTGACGGTGCCGGCGATCCACGTGAATCCGTTCTTCGTCGGTGAGATCTCCTTCACGATGATGTCGATGCCCGAGATGCTCTTTCCGCTGTCGACGACGACCTTAGCGGCCTTCCACCATTTTGTCGAATCGATCATGACTCCTCCGGTGTAGTACGCGGGGGCGTAACTGCCGAGGGGCACAGCCATCACGAGATAACTTCCCGGGAGCAGGTCGGTGAACGTGTATTTGCCGAGCGAATCCGTATCCGTGAAGTAGGACTTTGCAATCTTGTATCCGTCGCGTGCCGTCCACGTGTCGCGGAAGGCGATGATGCGTGCGCGCACGCCGAGATCCTTCACCGTATCCATCACGGCGCCGGACATCGTGCTCAGCGGTATGGGCGGCAGCGGCGCAAGCGTAAAGTTGATGTTCCCACTGTCCGCCGCGATCTTCATGATGTCGGCCGAGAGCAGGTCCGCATGTTCCTTGTAGAACTCGGCGGCGTAGCCGGGTGCCGTTGCCCTGGCGAGGTACGCGCCTTGGGGCAGTTTCAGCGTATACTTGCCGAGCGAATCCACGGCGGCATGGAACGTGTAGCGCGAACCGCCCTCGATGCGGAAGTCCGTCGTCTTGTCGTACTCGAAGAACTTCTTAAAGTTGTCGATCGTCACGTCCGTGGCCGAAGTGCTCGAATTGAGCGCAAACTCGGCGCGGACGAATGTGACGCGCGTGCCCTTCACATACACGGGAGACTGGATCGTGTCGCGCACGGATCCCTTTACGATGAAGTACTTCGTCGTGTCGACCGAGCGGCCGAGCAGCTTGAACGGGACGTACGTTCCGGTTGAATTGGAGGCGGAATCGACGACCGTGATCTTGTCCGCATTGTCGGCATTGAATTTTCCGTTGTACCACTGGCCGATGTAATCGGGGGTCGTCGGGATGGCCTGGACGATGTACGTGCCCGGGTCGAGTTTCGTGAACCTGTATTCTCCGAACTCGTTCGTCATTGTCGAGTAGCCGTAGCAGGCGTCCTTGTTCGTGTCGCGCTTCATGATGTTGATGATCACTTTCGCGAGCGGCTTCGTTTCGTCCGTGGCGGTCACTTTGCCGAACACGATGCCGTTGCCACCGGCGACGGAGATGTAATATTTCTGCCGCGCCTCGCCGAACTTATCCGATTTCACGACGACCTTCACTTCGTACATGCCTCTGGAGGCCGGGGTCCATTTGATCACCGGAGCAGCCGAGGAGAGGTCGAGCGTCATGCCCTTGGGGTATTCATCGAGCACGTACGTGAGCTTCGCCGTCGGATCTGACGATGTCGCAAGCACCTTCGCCGCGTACGGAACATTGACCTGCGCCGTCGTGACGGGAGTTGTGAGGAACGTGAGCGTATCCTTCTTCACGGTGACCGTAAAATACACCATCGCGCTCGTGCTCTGCAGTCTCGTTGCCGGCAGTTTCGCCACGACGTAGTACGTGAACATATATTTGCCGTAGTTGCCATGGCCGTCACCGCTGATCATGCCCGCCCCGAGAGTGCCGAGGGGCGGTTTGTCCGTCGAGGTAAGGCCGGTCGTCGAATCGATCAGTTGGATCGACGAAAGAACGCCGCCGTACCTGTAGACATAATATTTCACCACGCTATCGACCGGGGGTTTGCCCCACGCGAGATACACCGTCGCCGCGGTTTCATCCACCTTCGCCTCGAGCTTGAATGATCCGATTGTCGGGATGCCCGAAAGCTGCACGGTGACGACGTTGCTCGTCAGGAGCATGGCGCCTGCGGTCTTGCCGACGATGAAGTATGTGTATTTGGAGACGGGGGCGAATGTCATCGGCAATTTGTCGATCGCCGTGAGGTCTTTTGTCACGAGCACCTGGACCGCCTTCGACGTGTCTGTGCCCTCGGCGCGGTAGAGCGTATAACTTTCGAACATTACTTTCACGATCGGGACCCATGCGAGGCGCACCGACCCGCTCATTTCAATCTTGACCGCGTCCAATTTGATCGGGGTGGACTGTGTTGTCTGGGCCTGCACCATTGTCGTCGCAAGCATTGCCAAACCGATCATGGACAGCCACCACTTAGTAATCCAACGTCTGCCGTTCATAAGCCTTCTCCTCTAGTAAGTGTGTGAAACGCAACGGAGCGATATTCATAGTCAGTATAAATGATTGCAATTGATATGCCAAAAATTCCTGGCGAAACCGGCCTGCATTTGCGATATCGGAGGACGGACCATGCATACGGTGCGTTTCGGGCATGCATGGTATGCAAATTCTGCGCGATGGATGGGGGCGCGGGTGGCATGCTTAGAAGCGTATGGCCAGGCGGAGGCCGCCGGGCGCCGCGAGGAGGGTGACCGCGTCGGACTGGGGCAGATTGAGGAACGCGTCGACTTCGGAGTACAGGTAGATGGCGGCGAAGGCCATGAGCGAATACGCCCCCGCCTTCGAGGCACGGTTATACCGGTCGTAACGGGCGGCGGCCAGATCGGGGGTGGTGGCCGCGAGGTAGTCCGTGCGTGCGGCCGACCGTTCGATCTGGAAGACGACCGAGAGGCCGGCCGCTACGGTGCCCGCCCCAAGGAGCAGATAGCCTTGTGTCTCGCGCCCCTGATGCACCTGTTCCCATCCGGGGAAGACGAGCGATCGCCACGAGACCCCGGACGCCGGCGCCGTACGAGGCTGCGCGCGCCCCGCCTGTTCGTCCCGCCGAATGGCCGCGTCGTCGCGGCGCGGCGCCCGTTTCAGCTGCTTCGCCTCATTGAACGAGGCGAGTATCTTCGGCGATGTGTAGACGGGATCGAGTTCGAATGTGGAATCCATTTCGAGGATCACGGTGAAATGGCGCACCGCTGCATTGGTCTTTCCCTGGGCGACAAGGGCGAATGCG
>JAVBYH010000307.1 GCA_030824175.1 Bacteroidota bacterium
TGTCGGTACCAAGAGTACCAGCGATGCGAGTGCACATACCGCCGCTGTTGCGACACGACCGAACACGAATCCCGCAGCGACGAAAGCGGACGCAGCTGCTGACATGACTGTTTCTGCGAAGACACCGAAAAGCGCGGACCCTGCAGCGGTTTCCGCCGCCGGCGTTGAAAATACAATAATTGAAAATCGACCTGCAAAGGTTGACGTAAACAATCCAGACGCAGCCCAGGCCGTTCCCGCAAACATCGCACATGACATCGAACGCAGTGCCGTATCGCCCGAGGCGCGCGTGTCGCAGAACGCAGCACAGACTGTGCCCGTGCGTGAGACATCCACCGAACAGTCCGTTGTCGCCGCGCCCCGGAAACAGACGGCAGCACTCGCATGGGCCGAATCGACACTGCGCAGGCATACACGAGCTCATCTCAGACAGGGAACAGCGCAGACTGCATCCCCGGCATTGGCTGAGATTAAAGCGGGCGCAGTCGGCTCCGCGTCGGTGAACGCACCGCAGAGGATCGTTGAACCTGCCGCCGTGAAGACCGCCGTCGAGAATGCCGCCGCCGTGAATCCCGTCGCCGATGCGGCAGCGGTGATCTCATCGGCCGCACCCGCTGCGCAGGTGTATGTGCACGAGGCCGTCATGGCCGCCGCCGCGCCGGACGTGATGAAGACAAATGTAAAGACAACGCGCGCCACCGCGGCCGCCGCTCCCGCGGTCCCGACGGCCGACGAGTCGGTCGTGGCACGCCAGGCTCCGGAAGCAACGATCGAGGGAACGGAAGTGCCCGCCTCCGCAGCGGCCCGCAAGGCCGAACGCACAGAGGTGCGGGAAGAGGCCCCGGCGCGCTCCGCATCCGATGCCCCCGCGGAGATCCGGCCGGTGAAGGCGGATGGCGCGCAACAGCCCCTTGCGAACGTGCAGGATGCGCAGCGCCAGACGGCGCCGGTCAGCGAAACGAAGACGGTCATGACGACCCGCGCCCGCGAAGAGGTGTTCGAACAGGTGTACAGGGAAGTCTCATCGATCAGGCATACGCCGGGTTCGGTGGACGTCACGCTGACCCCCGAGTCGCTCGGAAGGGTGAATATCAAGGTCGGCCTCGAAGACGGGAAAATGGCGGCGAGGATTGACGTCCAGAACGCCGACGTGAAACACATCGTCGAGGCGAACATGCCGCGGCTTCACGAGGCGTTGCAGCAGAACGGCATCACGCTCGACTCCGTGGCGGTGTTCGTGAACACGGGATCATCGTTCGCCGAAAAACGGAACGACGCTCCGAAAAAGAAAGTGAACGGAAGTTCGCCCAGCATCGACGATGGTTTCGAACCGCTCGGTGCGGCGGGAGATGCCAAACACTACGGGTACAACACCGTAGAATATATCATGTGAGAGGAACATCATGAGCGCAACAGCGATCGGTTCCACGAATTCGGCGACAACGGCGCAGTCATTGACGGGAAACAAGAACATCCTCGGGAAGGATGATTTTCTGAAGCTCCTGCTCCAGCAGCTGAAATATCAGGACCCGCTTAATCCGATGAGCGGAGCGGAATACGCGGCACAGCTCGCACAATTCAGTTCGGTGGAGCAGCTGCAGAACATCAACACGAGCCTGACGGCAAGCATCGACGCGAACTATCTTCTGAGCCAGTCCGTGAACAACACGATGGCCGCATCCTTGATCGGCAAGGATGTGAAACTCGCGGCAAGCGCGTTCACATTCGACGGCTCGAGCGATGTCACGATGGGGTACGCGCTCACCGGCGAGGCGGGCGAGGTGACGATCGGCGTGTATAACGAGAAGAACGAAAAAGTGCGCGAGATCACCGCCTCGGGTCACTCGCTCGGCGAGCACGAGGAAGTGTGGGACGGGAAAAACGACAACGGTACGGCGGTCCCCGCCGGACAGTACACGTTCAAGATCGCGGCAACCGATGCGAACGGCAAGGCAGTGACGACATCGCAATATCTCTGGGGCACGATCGATGCGGTGCGCTTCACGACAGCGGGTACGGTGGTCGTCATCAATAAAACAGAGGTGGGATTGAACAACATACTTGAAGTCGGAGGGAAACGTGGCTGACATCAGCGGAATATCGCTTCCATTTCTGCCCATAGGCGGCGTCGAAGGGCTGCCGCAGCGATCGCCGGTGACGGTGCCGGAAGAGCGATCGTTCACGAAGGTCTTCGAAAAGGAATTGCACGGCCTTCAGTTCTCGAAGCACGCCCAGAGCCGTCTCGACGTGCGCAATGTGTCGCTCAATGGCGAGGACATGCTGAAACTCGAGAACGCCGTACAGAAGGCTGAAGCGAAGGGCTCGAACGACTCGCTTGTGCTGCTGCGCGACATGGCATTCATCGTGAATGTCCGCAACAGGATGGTCGTCACGACGATGACGAACAATTCGATGAAAGAGCATGTCTTCACGAAGATCGACAGTGCGATCATAGCGGATTAAGAAATTACATACAGCAATGCGGGCTGGACCTCTGTGAGGATGCCCGCGGTTCGGTTGACCGACTGATACTGAACCAATAAAATAATCACACACACACATCCTTCATAGGAGGTTTCAATGGGTTTTCTGCGCGCGTTATCCTCAGGCGTTTCCGGTCTTAAGGGCCATCAGACAATGATGGACGTCATCGGAAACAACATCTCGAACATCAACACGATCGGTTTCAAATCGGGCCGCGTCACATTCTCCGAAGCGTTCGCGCAGACACTGCGCAATTCAAATCTTCCGCAGGCACAGTTGGGCGGCACGAATCCCCAGCAGGTCGGGTTGGGCATCTCGGTCAACACGATCGACACCCAGTTCTCGCAGGGCAACATCGAGAACACGAGCAACGTCACGGACCTGGCGCTGCAGGGCAACGGCTTCTTCATCGTGAAACAGAACGGCAAGCAGCTCTACACGCGCTCGGGCAATTTCACGCTCGATGCGGACGGCAAGCTCGTGAATTCGGGCAGCGGCGCGATCGTGCAGGGCAAGCTCGCGGTGAACGGCGAGATCCCCTCGGGCAACAACACCGTCGACATCATCATCCCCACGGACATTAAATCGCCGGCGAAGGCGACGACGGACATCAAGTTCAGCGGCAACCTCAGCGCCTCGGCGCCGATCAACACGGACCTTGCGAACAGTCTGCCGGCCGGCAGCACCACCACGGGCTCCGCGGTCGTCTACGATTCGCTCGGCAACAAATTCACAATCACGATCAAGTACGCGAAAACAGCCGACTCTCCGAACCAGGCATGGACGTGGGAAGCCACGCGACCCGATCCGGCGAGCACAACGTCCGCTCCGCTTCCCCCGATCCCGATCGGTACGGGCGACGTTTCGTTTAACACCGACGGTTCGCTCTTGACGCCCGATCCGGCAACCCCCCCGCAGCTCACGTTCGATCCGGCCAACGGCGCGGATCCCCTCACGATCGACGTGAACTTCGGCGACGTCGGCAAATTCACAGGATTGACGGCCAGCCAGGGGCTCTCCACGGTGGCGGCGAAGGAAACGAACGGATACGGACTCGGCTCGCTCAATAACATCTCGATCGAAACGGACGGTACGATCCGCGGCATCTTCACAAACGGCACGCTCCAGACGCTCGGACAGGTGATGATCGCCGACTTTACGAATCCCGGCGGCCTGACGCGCGTCACAGGCAGCATGTACGACTTCTCCGGCAACTCGGGCGTGGCGCAGGTCGGCGCAGCAGGCTCGGTGAACTCAAGCCAGGTGCTCTCGAATTCGCTCGAACAGTCGAACGTGGACCTCGCGGAGGAATTCACGAAGATGATCATCGCACAGCGCGGCTTCCAGGCCAACGCAAAAGTGATCACCTCGAGCGATGAATTCATGCAGGAGATCGTTAATATCAAACGGTAAGCGGCTGAGCATCGGGTTCCTGTAAGCGGGAGCCCGATGCGATCCGGCACACACACATGATGGAGCCCGCCTTCCCCAAGGAAGGCAGCTTGTACCCGACTCGGGTAGGACAAGGAAGTTGAAGCGTTGAAGGCGGGCCCCTTCTTATTTACAGTCACATTGCCCCGAAATGCGACTATAAACCACACATGTGCAATATTGGCCACACCGATAGTCCCCGTTGAACCCCCGATTTTCGAACAATCCTTAAAAACCGCTGAAATCAGCGATTCCCATCTCCGTCTTCTGGCACAATCTTTGAAATTTATTTAGGTGAGTCCGAAAATGCAGGATTCGATGCATTCCGGCTATACACTCGCATCCACAGACATCATGCACGCTTTTTGAAAGAAGAACCCATGTCCGCACCCGAAGAAGCACCCGTTCCCGGAGCCGCACCAGTCGAAAAAAAATCCATGTCACCGGTGATGATGATCGGCATCGGGGCAGGCGTTTTCGTGGCGCAGGCTGTGCTCGTGTATCTGCTCATCGTCTTCGTGCTCGTCCCGAAGTTTGGCGGAGGCGGGGCCCACGGCGCGCAAGCGGAGACCGAAAAGACGGTGGAGGCGGAGGGCGGCGAAGGCGCAGTGACCGGACAGTTCGTGTTCGTCGTGAAGGATATGATCATCAATCCGGCGGGCACGGGGGGTACGCGTTTCCTGTTGACGACCGTCGGCGTCGAGACCTCGAGCGAGGAGCATCTCAAGAGCATCGAGAAGAAGGATGTTGTCGTGCGCGACGTGCTCAACACGGTGCTCGCATCGAAAACCGTCGAGGCGCTCGACGATCAGACCCTTCGCGACGGGCTGCGCAGGGAAATCAAGGACAGCCTGCAGAAGTACATCAAACCCGAAAAAGTATCCCAGGTCTATTTCAGCAAGTTTATCATTCAATAACGGAGTTACGTTGTGGCAGAGCTTCTTTCACAGGCGGAGATAGACAGTCTTCTTTCCGGCATCGCGACAAGCGGTATCGGCATGGAAGATGTACTGAAAGAACACGAGGCGAAGGAGAAGGAAGCGATCCCCTTCGACTTCCGGCTGCCGAACCGCATCTCGAAGAACCAGATCCGGACGCTGCAGACGGTGCATGAGAATTTCGGCGAGGCATTCTCGTCGTATCTCGTGACGAAGCTGCAGACGCAGGTGAACATCGACGTGACGTCGGTGGATCAGCTCTTCTATTCCGAGTTCGTGTTGTCCATCAGCAATCCGAGTTCGCTCTTCGTCTTTAAGATCCTCGAATCGGAAGGCTACGGCGTGCTCGAGCTCAATCCGCAGCTCGTGTTCGGCCTCGTCGAACGGCTGCTCGGGGGCTCGGGCGACGGCGGAAAAAAGACGCGGCAGGTCACCCAGATCGAGCAAAACGTGGTCAAGGGCATCGTCCAGCGCATGTTCGTCGATCTCCAGAAGGCATGGCATACGATCACGAAGCTGACGTTCGAGCTGGACCGGTACGAGAGCGAAGCGGATTTCGTGCAGATCACGTCGGCGAGCGAGATCGTGCTCGTCGTTTCGATCGAGATCACGATCAATAACCAGCAGTATCTCATGAACTTGTGCTATCCGACATTCGCGCTCGAGGATGTGCTCTCGCGGCTGAATGCGAAGCACATCGCCAACACCGTGGGCACGCGCAAGCGCGACCCGGCCACCCCCATCATGCTCCAGCGGCACGTGGGACGGAGCGAAACGATGGTGCGCGCCGAACTGGGAACGGCCTCCATCACCGTGAGGGATCTCATCGATCTTTCGGTGGGAGACATCATCAAACTGGACCAGAAGCGCGACACCGACTGCGTCGTCTACGTGGGAGGCCAGAGAAAATATTTTGCATCGCCGGGCGTATATGAAAACGGAAAGGCTGTTAAGATATCCCGGCCCTACACAGACAACGATAAAACAGGCGAGGATTAGGTTATGGCAGACGAAACAATGAGCGGCGGCATGACGGACGAGGAACGCGTCATCGAAGAGGAAATGCTCAAACAGATGGAGTTCCAGTCGTTCGACTCCCCGGCAACGGAAGACCAGCTCGCGGGGCTCTCCGGAATGCCCGAGCCCACGGACGCAGGCTCCGACAAGATGGGCCGCAAACTGGACATGCTCCACGACATCTCGCTCTCGATCTCGATCGAGCTCGGACGCCGCATGATGATGATCCGCGAGATCCTCGAGCTCGAACGCGGGTCGATCGTGGAGTTCGACAAGCTTGCCTCGGAGCCGGTGGACATCCTCATCAACGGCACGAAAATGGCCGAGGGCGAGGTAGTCGTCATCGACAAGCATTTCGGGATACGCATCACGACGATGCTCAACCCCGCGGACCGCATTAAAGGATTGAAAAAATAATGGAATGGATCTGGTTAAAAATGTTCGGTTCCCTGGTGCTCATTCTCGGGCTGATCGTCGGCACGATGTGGCTGCTGAAGAAGTTCATGTCGTTCAGCAAGCCGGCGCTCGGAGCGGGCATTGCAATGGAGGTCGCCGGCGTCCTGCATCTCGGACCCCGTCGTTCGGTCTATGCGGTGAAGGCGGGCGGCCAGGTGATCCTGCTCGGCGTCGCCGACCATGCGATCACCTATCTGACGCAGCTCTCCGACGTCTCCGCCTCGGTCCCGGGTACGCCGGCATCCGGGCAGCAGACGGGCATCGCCGCGCCGTTCTTCGGACTCCTGAAGGAGCAATTCACGCGCACGGCCGCCGTCAAGGACGCGCCGCCGGTGTTCGCCCCCCAATCCGTCGAGCCAGTGAAACCATCCAAAACAGTGTCCCGTAAGAAGGCAACCAAACCGTTATGAAAAAAGTCTCATCCATCATTCTGATTCTCATCGCACTGTTCGCCGTCAGCGGATCCGCGTACGCGCTCCAGCAGCCGATCGCGCTCCCCAAGATCGCCGTCGACATCGGCAAGTCCTCGAACCCGAACGACGTCGCCGTCACGCTGCAGATCCTTGCGCTCATGACGGTGCTCTCACTCGCCCCGGCAATCCTTATCATGACCACCGGATTCACGAGGATCATCATCGTCTTTCATTTCCTCAAGCAGGCGCTCGGCACGGCCCAGATGCCGCCCAGCCAGATCATCATCGGCCTTGCTATGTTCCTGACATTCTTCATCATGGCGCCCACGTGGAACAAGGTGAACACCGAGGCGCTCCAGCCGTATCTCAACGGCAAGATGACACAGCAGCAGGCGTACGAGAAGGGCATCGAACCGATCCGCCAGTTCATGTTCCGCCAGACGCGCGAAAAAGACCTCGGCCTCTTCATGAAGCTGTCGAACATCGAGAAGCCGAACTCGCGCGCCGATATTCCGACACTCGTGCTCGTCCCCGCGTACGCGATCAGCGAAATCCGCACCGGCTTCGTCATCGGCTTCGTGCTCTTCATCCCGTTCCTCATCATCGACATTGTTGTCTCGAGCATCCTCATGGCAATGGGCATGATGATGCTGCCCCCGATGATGATCTCGCTGCCGTTCAAGATACTCCTGTTCATTCTCGTCGACGGGTGGAATCTGCTCGTCATGTCACTCATGCAAAGTTTCGGTTAACGCTCCACTGGAATTGGTCCTATGAATGAAGTCTATGTCATCAACTTACTGCGCGAAGCATTCTATACCGTCTTCCTGCTCGCCGGCCCGATTCTCATCGTGACAATGGTGGTGGGACTCCTCATCTCCATCTTCCAGGCGGCAACATCGATCCAGGAAATGACGCTCACGTTCGTGCCGAAGGCCATCATCGTCGCCGTCGTGCTGGTGCTGATGCTGCCGTGGATGTTCGACGTCATGATCTCGTTCACGACACAGATTTTCACACAAATACCGAGCATCATTAAGTAATGGAATTCTACATCTCACAATTCGTCGTGCTCTTCCTCATTTTCGTCCGCGTGGCGACGATGATCGGCTTCGCTCCGCTGCTGAGCCATCCGAGCATCCCCAACCTGACGAAGATCGGCGTCGCCATACTGCTGTCGTACATCCTTTACACCGCGCACGGCGCCTCGGGGTTTACCGACGTAACCGCGTCGCTGAACCTCGGCACGCTTGTGATCTTCGTATTCAAGGAAATCATCACCGGCATCAGCATCGGGTATGCGATCACGATCGTGCTCGCCGGCGTGCAGTTCGCGGGATACCTCATCGCCTCGGACATGGGCCTCGCGATGGCGAACATCTTCAATCCGGAACTGAACGAACAGGTGCCCGTGATCGGGCAGCTCATGAATATCGTCGCCTTGCTCCTGTTCCTGATCATGGACGGCCATCTCTTTCTCATCGAGGCATTGAAGGGCAGTTTCGATATCATCCCCCTGGCCTCGCTCGACACGATGTGGACGGCCGGCTTCATGCAGACCGTTGTCCGTCTCACGGGCGCGGTGTTTGTCATCGCGGTGAAGATCGCGGCCCCCGTCATGGCGGCCATGTTCCTTTCAACGATCGGCCTCGGCATCCTCTCGCGCATCGTGCCCCAGATGCAGGTGTTCGTGTTCAGCATGGGATTGAAGGTCGGTGTCGGGCTACTCATGCTCGCCGGCACCGTGCCGATGTACGTGTTCATGATTAAGAAAATCCTTCAGCAGTTTGAAGGGGAAACCTATACGCTCCTTCAACTGATGAAACAATAATGGCCGATTCCGGGCAGGAAAAAACCGAAGAGGCATCCGGTAAGAAACTATCGGATGCCAGGGAAAAAGGGCAGGTCGTCAAGAGCGTCGAAATGAATTCGGCTGTCATGCTCCTGTTCGGACTCCTGTTGATCTCCGTTCTCGGAACGGGCATGATGCGGCAGCTCTCGGATCTGACAACGAGCGTCCTGCGATCGGCCCATACGGTGACGCTCAGCGTCGACTCGGTACACAATTACTTCACCCTCGGCATGATCATGTTGGCGGGCATCCTGGGCCCGGTGCTGCTCGGGTTCATGGCTCTTGGCATCGTCTCGAACATCGCGCAGGTCGGGTTCATGTTCACGCTCCAGCCGATGATGCCGAAGTTTTCGAAACTCAATCCGGTGACCGGCATTTCGAAGGTGATGATATCGAAGCGCTCGATGGTGGAGCTGCTCAAGGGGTTCGCAAAGATCATCATCGTCGGTTTCGTCGCCTATATCGCCATCGAAAAGCTCATCCACGAATCGGTCTCGCTCATGGACAGCCAGCCGGAGGCGATCATGAGTTTCATCGTCCACGCCTCCTTCGTCGTCGGGATGAAGATCTGCGGTGTGTTTCTCGTTGTCGCGCTGTTCGATTATGCGTTCCAGCGCTACGATTTCATGCAGCAGCAGCGCATGACAAAGGAAGAAGTGAAGGAAGAGAACAAGCAGTCCGACGGCGATCCGACGACGAAGGGCCGTATCCGTTCGATGCAGCGCCAGATGGCGCGGAAACGCATGATGAACGACGTGCCGAAGGCCGATGTCATCATCACGAACCCGACGCACTATGCGGTCGCGCTTCGCTACGATCCGGACAACATGGGCGCCCCGATCGTCGTCGCGAAGGGGATGAATCTTGTCGCGCAGAAGATCAAGGAGATCGGGCGCGAGCACAACGTGCCGATCATGGAGGACAAGCCGCTGGCCCGGGCGCTGTTCAAGAGCGTCGACATCGGCGACCAGATTTCCGAAAGCCTCTTCAAGGCCGTTGCCGAAATTCTGGCGCATATTTATCACATGAAAAACGTCGCCCGCAGGGCTTAACCACCAATCGCCATGAACGATACATTATTACAGAAACTCGGGAAGAACGGGGACGTCTTTTTGGCGGTTGGCGTCATCGCGATCATCGCAGTGATGATCATACCGATCCCGACGTTTTTGCTGGACGTGCTGCTCTCGGCAAACATTACCGTGGCCATCATCCTGCTGATGGTCTCGATGTATCTGTCGAAGCCGCTCGACCTGTCCGTGTTTCCGAGTCTCCTGCTGATCCTTACGCTGTTCCGTCTTGCGCTGAATGTGGCCACGACCCGGCTCATTTTGGGCGAGGGCTTCGCGGGCGACGTCGTGAGTTCGTTTGGCGCATTCGTTGTCGGGGGAAATTATGTCGTCGGATTCATCATCTTCATCATCCTCGTCATCATTCAGTTCGTCGTGATCGTGAAAGGCTCCGGCCGCATCTCGGAGGTCGCTGCCCGTTTCACCCTGGACGCCATGCCCGGCAAGCAGATGGCGATCGATGCCGACCTGAACGCCGGCATGATCACCGAAGAAGTCGCACGCCACCGCCGCGAAGCCATCGCGCGCGAAGCCGAATTTTTCGGGGCGATGGACGGCGCGAGCAAATTCGTGAAGGGCGACGCCGTAGCGGGCCTTATTATCAATGCCGTGAATATTCTCGGCGGGTTCATCATCGGCGTCGCACAGCGCGACATGAGCTTCACCGATGCGCTCGCAAACTATACGCTTCTCACAATCGGCGACGGCCTCGTCTCGCAGATCCCGGCCCTCATCATCTCTGTCGCGGCCGGCATGGTGGTGACACGCTCGGGCTCGGGCAATTCGCTGAACGTCGAATTGGGACAGCAGCTCTTCGGCAAGCCGAAAGTGCTGTTCATCACCGCGGGCGCGCTGTTCCTCTTCGCGGTCATCCCCGGCATGCCCACGGTGCCGTTCCTGATGCTGTCCATCCTCATCGGCGGCATCGGCTTCTCCACGAACAGGAAGCAGGACGAGGAAGCCGAAGCGCGCAAGCTGCCGGCGCCGGCCAAATCGGCCGAGGTCGTCGAAGAGAAGGTTGAAAAATATCTCCAGGTCGACCCGCTCGAGCTCGAGATCGGATACGGACTCATTCCGCTCGTCGACGAATCGCAGGGCGGCGACCTCTTCCGGCGCATCACGAACATCCGCAAGCAGCTCGCGCTCGAGCTCGGCGTGCTCGTGCCGCCGATCCGCGTCCGCGACAACCTGCAGCTCGCGCCGAATCAGTATGTGATCAAGATCCGCGGCAACGTGCTCTCCACGGACGAACTCTATCCCGATCTCTTCCTCGCAATGAACTCCGGCATGGCCAGCGGCGAGCTGGACGGCATCCAGACGAAGGACCCGGCGTTCCATCAGCCCGCCGTCTGGGTGACCCATATGGAACGCGAACGCGCCGAACTCCAGGGCTACACTGTCGTCGAATCCGCCGCCGTGCTCGCCACGCATCTTCAGGAGGAACTGAAGAAGAACGCGGACAAGATCCTCGGACGGCAGGACGTGAAGGTGCTGCTCGAGAATCTCAAGAAGGAATATCCCGCGGTCGTCGAGGAACTCACCGGCGACCTGCTCCCGATCGGCTCGGTGCAGAAGGTGCTCCAGAACCTCCTGCGCGAAGGCATTCCCATCCGCGACCTCGTCTCGATCGTGGAATCGCTCGTGGATTATGCGCGCGTCACGAAGAACGTGGATGTGCTCACCGAATACGTGCGCCATTCGCTCTCCGACACGATCGCGCGCCTCTATCAGGATGCGAACGGCGTCATCCACGCCATCTCGATCGACCCGGATTTCGAGGAGCTCGTCACCGATTCGCTGAAAAAGAACCGCGACGTCGGCTCGACGCTCGGCCTGCCCCCGGCAGTGATCCAGACGAT
The DNA here is from genome assembly GCA_030824175.1 of Bacteroidota bacterium. Taxonomy (GTDB): domain Bacteria; phylum Bacteroidota; class Ignavibacteria; order UBA10030; family UBA8401; genus CAISDA01. The sequence continues at coordinate 11,521 of JAVBYH010000307.1, forward strand.
CCACCAGAATCTCGCATCCGCGATCGATCAGTCGCTCAACTACGGCTATCAGCCGCTGCTCGTCGTCGCGGCCACCGTCCGCCCGTATCTCTACCGGCTGCTCCATACGGCGTTCCCGTCGCTGACGATCCTGTCGTTCACGGAACTGCCTCCGGAAACGGAGATCGAATTCATCAGCCAGGTCGAACTGCTGGCGGCACAATAGTTGGTGCAAGAGTAGTATTTTTTTCGTACACTATTTCCAATAACCTTTTGTGACAGGCCCGTCCATCCGGAAAAC